>JBHLPJ010000141.1:0-3657 GCA_048939565.1 Promethearchaeota archaeon | reverse complement strand
TGTTTCTGATTTTGTAGATGAGACCCTTCTCTCTCTTAAGCTCGGTGGCCTTTCTTGCGGCTATGAATTTCTTCCTGACATCTGCTGTCTCACCTATCCATAGGTAAATCCTTCTAGCATCATCATCTATAATTATTGCCACGCTATCTAAATTCTCTTGTGAATAGGCGACTTCTACCAGTTCTCCATCACTGGTTACACAATACATACTCCGGGTCATCAATACAACCCTCCTAGTGTCTAAGTTAAATAAGTTGATTTTCGGATATATATATGTTTCGATTTCTTTGCGAAATTCACAGCCAGTCTAAAATTGAATTGCGAAAACTGTAAAATATGGAATTGATGGAAATGAGAGTCCATTTAATCAATGACAAATAGAAATGAAAATCAGCTAACCGTTTTTTCATGCTTCCTGTTTTACTTTGCGAAGGATTATGTCGCCGGTTAAGGTTGGTTTTGCTTCAAAAGCTGTTTTTAGGCTCTCTTTAAGTTCAAGCCAATAACGTTTGTTTCTTATGCATCCCGGATCAGGGGCGAGCACATTCTTATAGTAGTTATACGCTCTTGCCCTGCAGCCTCCGCAAACATAATGGAATCTGCACTTACCGCAGTTGGGTTCAAGCAGGTCTTTATTTCTGGTTTCGAGAAGCAGGAGATTATGTTGCCAAACATCCTCGAATCTGTCCTCTCTCAGATTGCCTACTTTAACTTCTTCTTCATGCGGGAAAAAGACACACGGATATAAGTCTCCATTTGGCTCAATAGCCATGTAGAACCGTCCAGCTCCGCATCCACCAATGAAGTCCGCAAGACTTCTCAGTTTACCTGCAAAAGAGGGATTGTAAAAGTGAGTGGGCACGGTTACCTCATCGGCTCTTGAAATCTCCTTGCCTATTCCTAATTCCGTTTCCATTACGACCCTTGCAAATTGAGGGGCTGTAGAGAGGCACTGAATCCTAACTTTTCCTTCTTTCATGTAGTTCCAAAGGGTCTTAAGAAGTTGTTCTCTTTCTTCCGGGCTTAGATCTTGTTCAACGATTTCAGCTCCCCTTCCTGCAGGAATGAAGTTATACAGCATAAACCAATTCACTCCCAGCTTGTCAGCGTATTTAATAAGGTCTGGGATTTCCTTGTAGTTGTATCGGGTGGCTGTTGTGGCCACCTCCACAAATAGCCCTTCAGCTACACAGTTCTTAATCCCCTGAATGGTCTTATCAAAGGTCCCAGGGACACCTCTGAAATCATCATGAGTTTCAGGATTTAGACCATCTAAGCTTATTTGAGCAAACTCCAAACCTGCTTTCTTAAACTCTTTAACCTTTTTTCTATTGGCGAATACAGTTGCATTTGTTGCTACTGCAACATACATACCACGTCTATGGGCACGTCTTATTAGTTTCAATATATCAGACCTAATTGTTGGTTCTCCACCAGAGAATGCCAAGATAAGTACTCCTGCTGCAGCTAACTCATCAATAACCCTTAATGCTTCCTCAGTGCTCAACTCATCCTTATCTGCTCGACCTGCGTTTTCATAGCAATGCTTGCATTTTAGATTGCAGGCACGAGTTACATTCCAGACAACTTGAAAGGGGGCTCCGGGAACAAACGGACGCTTTACTCCAAAATAAGCTATACCTTTTATAACGCTGGCAAGGCCTCTTCTCCAATATCGATCTGCAAACTTCTCCTTAAGCTGTCCCGGTGCCACGCCAAAAGCATTACTGGATATCCTAAGTATGGGTGAAAGAACTTTCTCTGAAAGCTTGCACATTGCGCAAGCGTTTTCTTTTACACCTGTGTACAGTTCTAGGGCCACTTCCAGCCTATTGGCTTGATCTTTCTTACAGTATTTGGATATCGCCTTTAATATTCGCCTGACTAGTGGATTATCGGTAACTGATTTGAAGACCTGAAGCATGGATCCTGTATCGGTGGAATTACTACTGCTGTTCTCCTTTTCTGCCATATCGCCCACCTACACGTTTATATAACCCTCTTGAAGGAATATAAAAACCTTCTCATATATCTTAGAGTATGTAAAGTATGAATTCTCTGTTAAGCCTATTATATGATCTGAGTTCACTTATATAAGCACACAGAATTAATTAGTTCTCATGCGTTACTATGTCTAGAAAGGCTCAAAGCGGTGGGAGAGAATCTGAAAATTAGAATTCCATTTCTCAACGAATTTCAAACAATAACAATAGCCGATAAGAATGTATATGACATTCTTCATCCAAACAAGTTTGAAATAAGAAATGAGATTGAATGCGTAAAATCTTCTTTAAGGACTCCGGTAAACAGCGAAGCCATTGGGAAATTCCTAAAGAACCTTGATAAGCTAGTGGTTGTTGTTAATGATAGAACCAGATCCACTCCAACATCGAAAATCCTTGATATACTCCATCCTTACATTGTCAAAGCAAAACCGCAAATACTGATTGCAACAGGTTCTCACCGAGCTCCAACAGAAGCGGAGTACAAAGAAATTCTTGGGAAATATTATGAATCATTTAGGAGACAGACCCGGCATCATGACGATCAGGATTCTGAAAGTCTAGCATATTTTGGAAAGAGTAAACTGACTCGGGATATCTACATAAATAAAATGATTCTTGAAGCGAATGGTATAATTACCGTCGGATCGGTTGAACCCCATTATTTCGCAGGGTTTACAGGCGGAAGAAAAAGCATTATTCCTGGGGTTGTTGGACATGAGAGTATAGAACAGAACCATTTTCATGCACTAAGGAAAGAAGCTTGCCTTATGAAGTTGCAGGGTAATCCTGTTCATGAAGACTTGGAGGCGACCATGAGAAGGATTTGCAGAGAGAAAGACATATTCGCCATAAATGTTGTTACCGACCGCAATAGAAGAATATATTCATGCGCATCCGGGCACATCATTGACTCGTTTTATCCTCTCATAAAACCAGCAAAAGAAGTCTACAATGTAAGAATTGAAGAGAAAGCTGATATTGTTGTTACGATTGCTCAGCACCCCCTCGACATCGATTTATACCAATCACAGAAAGCTATTGAGAACGCCAAGCAGGTTGTAGAAGCCGAAGGAATAATCATTCTAGTAAGTGGTTGTCTTGAAGGAATAGGGCCAAGAGCTTTTTTCGATTTATTGAGCGCTGCTTCTTCTCCCGAGGAAATCTACGAGAAAATCCGAGAGGGGTACAAGTTGGGCTATCATAAATCCGCAAAAATGGTCGAGACTATAATGATGGCCAAATTATGGGGAGTAACTGGCATTCCTCAAGAGGTTATGAGTAAGGCATTAATAGAACCTTTTTCAGATGTTCAAAAAGCAATAGATTTGGCACTTAAAGAGAAAGGAAGAGATGCAAAGGTGTTGTTCATAATGGATGGAGGAATGACGGTCCCAACCATTGGAAGAAAGGATTAGAAGGTCAATAATAATGGAAAGAATAATTCCTCTCCATGCCAATTCTTTTTTCATTGTCTCTGGCGGTGGGAGCTTTAATCAAATCTAATCATACGATTACTACGATCCTGATGGATATTATGATCGCCTTACCCACCGTCCAATAGATTTCAAAAATGAGATCAACAAGTTATGGTCAAACATGCAAGATTTCTTGGATGAGGAGACAATAAAGATTAACAACACTGTTGTTAGTC
>JBHLPJ010000140.1:0-3664 GCA_048939565.1 Promethearchaeota archaeon | reverse complement strand
TTCAAAGTAAGTGATTTGAGCATTAAGGAAAGGAATGTAAAGAAGGAGCGATTCATCATATAGAGTTCAACTGATCGATTCCCCTGAAAAATGGCCTATAAGAATCGATACCCTTCAAGGCTTTTGTCTCTAGAATAAATTTATATCATACATGAATTCATCTGTATTACCAGTTCTAAGGGTGGGAGAATTACATTGTCAGGTTTTTATGGAATAATTAAACCAAAAACTGCTGCATACCTCGGTATCATAGGACCAATATGGGCTCTAGTGTCAATATTCATCTCAATTGCCCTTTCACCATGGTTCAGCTGGACAAACAATGCGTTGAGTGATCTTGGGAATTACGCCACATCAAGCGTGGCCATCCTCTACAACTCAGGACTAATAATAGCTGCTATATGTGCTATGATATTTGCATTGGGGCTCTATGCAAAGGAGAGACAGAAGATCGCTGGAAAGATTGGAATAGTTTTCTTGTTCGTGACTGCCATATCCCTACTGGGAGTGGCTGTATTCTCGGAAGACTTCGGTTCTATCCATTATTACTTCTCTGTAGCCCTCTTCGCGTTGTTCATCATTACCTGCTTCATACTTGGTACACATTACTTTTCAGTGGTAAAAACAAAATGGCTAGGCATTCTGTCCTTTATTATCGCCATCATCTCCATCGCGGGATGGGTGATTCAATGGACGATTTCTTGGGGTCCAGGCGTAGCTATTCCTGAATCACTTACGGCATTTCCTGTAGCTATTCTTGTAGCTATCCTTGCTGCAAGGTTATACCGCAGTACTAAGTAATCCAACATAGATCCGGAGTGCGATTTTCAAAAAAACCTTCCCTTATTTTTTGTCCATCCAGGAATTACTCATCCGTTTGAAGAATCCTTAAATATTTATTTTGGGTAAAATTAAACATATAGCTCTCATTATTGCGATAATTTGAAGTGAATTCGGCCGGTTCGCATCGATTCAAAGAATTTCACTTAACCAATTTCTAACTATGAAAATTGGGAAAACTCTGGTGGTAATCTGTATGGCAGAAAATCTGGAATATTGTAAGAATACTCTTGCACACATAATGAAATTCTTTGCAGGCTACATAACTGCTTCTATTAGAATCTACGGCGATAAAACTATGAACATCCTAGCGATAACGCCGGGAAGAGAGATGGGTAAGGATCTGGGGGAAAGGCTTGATCGGGCGTCTACTGTTCAGAAAGCTCTTGAGATATTATCAGATGGAATGGGTGAAGGATGGAAAATTGAACTATGGAAGGATTCTGAGCAGCCGGAGCTCATAACCTCAGAAGACGGGCAAGAAACCACTTACTTAAACATATTAGACTGCCCGGTAAGGCAGATGTGCAACTATACTTCTCTTGAAATGGGTGCCGCAGCCTGCAATCTAGCTCACGCATATATTGCAATGGGATTGGAAACAATCCTTGAACGAAAGATCAAACTGAAACTGGAGACTCCAGGTCCCAATGCCTGCAAAATGATTTTATCTATTGCAGAAGACACAACGGAGCAATGAGTATGAAGATATCCACGATTTCTCTGTGCTCTTGCACAGGCTGTCATATGAGTTTGCTGAACCTAGGCGAGGACTTAATCAAATTGCTACCTACGCTGGATTTTCAGTACTCACCTGTTTTGATGGATAGTAAGGTAATATCGGAAACAGATATCATCCTCGTAGAAGGTGGCATAAGAAATCAAGACGATATAAAACTACTGAAAGGAGCCCGGGACAACTCAAAAACGCTGGTCTCATTGGGAACCTGTGCTACATATGGAGGAGTTCCTGGGATAGGGACAGCTTTTCCGACTCTTGAGCTGATTCGAAGAGCGATCGGTGATAGGAACGAATTTATGGAGGTCCCTGGTCTCTCTAGACGTCTAAATCCAATAGATACCGTAGTTGAAGTGGATTATTACCTTCCAGGATGCCCACCCCCATCTGAACTCATAGGGAAGTTCCTAACCAGCATAGTATCTGGTCAATCACCAAGTAGGGTCTCACTTCCAGTATGCGCCGAATGTGAAAGAAAAGTAAAGGAAGAGTACTCCCCCGAGATAATAAGATTGGTAGATAGGCAGCCAAATCCAGATGAATGTTTGCTTTCTCAAGGATACATTTGCCTGGGGTCTGTAAGCAGAGGTGGATGTGGGGCTCAATGCACAAGTGCAGGTCACCCTTGTTTTGGATGTAGAGGACCAAGTGATCGCGTGTTGCTTGACCCTCTACACGGTATAGTCGAAGATCTTATCAATCGTATCTCGCATTTTGCAGGAACTCCTAGAGAAGAGATTGAGAAACAGCTTTTTGATTTCATACACGTCTTTTACGGATTCACATTGGCTTCTCAGACGCTTAGGAAGAAATGGGTTGAAAGGGTAGCAGAATTGATCTATCGGGTGATGCAAGATGGTGAAAACAATCAAGATTAGCCCTGTATCACGTATTGAAGGACATGCCAAGATAACGATATTCTTGGATGATTCTGATAAGGTGTCCGACATACACTTCAATGTGGCATCCTTCAGAGGCTTTGAGAAATTCCTTGAAGGAACTGCAGTAGAACGACTACCGGACTTGACCTCCCGAGTATGTGGCATATGCCCGCATTCTCATGAGCTTGCTTCTCTCAAAGCCATTGAAAACGCGCTCGGCGTCGAAGTATCCGATACAACTAAGAAACTACGAGAGCTTTTGCTGCTGGGGCAATTCATAGAGAGCCACGCTCTATCTGTTTTTTTGTTGAGTGTGCCAGACTTCTTGGCCGAAAGCCCTGCAGATAGAAATGTGTTTAGTTTGGCAAAAGAGAACCCCGATCTTACAAAAAAGATATTTGCTCTAAGAGCACTCGGCACAATGATAACTAATGTTATCGGCAGAAGGCAAGTTCATAGTATTTCATTCATAGGCGGAATGCCCAAGCCCCTCCAGGAAGAAGAAAGAAATAAGCTTCTTTCGACCTTAAAGAGCTCCTTTCTATCTGTTGAATACTTAATTAATTTTGTAAAGGATCTTATGGACAGGAATGAGGATAAGATAAGAGATCTTGGTGATATTAAAACGTCTTTCCTATCCTTGAGCCGTGAAAATACCATCTCGTTATATGATGGTGAGCTGAGAGTAATGGATCCCGATGGAAATACGACTCAGTCGTTCCATCCTCAAGACTATTTTGAGTTCATAGGAGAGCAAGTCGAGAGTTACAGCTACATGAAGTTTCCCATATTGAAATCAGGAGACATATTTCGGGTAAACTGCTTGGCAAGGCTTAACATAAATGATCTTATTGACACCGATCAAGCAAACACAGAACTGGAGGAATTTCGAGGAAAATGGGGAAGGCCAGTCCAACCCACGCTATTGAATCATTATGCCAGGGCCATAGAAATTCTTTACTCGTGGGAGAAAGCTATTCAGCTCCTAGAAGATCCTTTAATAACAAAGGATGATGTGAAGGCGAACGTCTCGCTCAAAGCTGGAACCGGAATCGGGGTGGTCGAAGCTCCTCGAGGAACACTCCTTCATTACTATGAAATAGATGATAAGGGATTTGCCAGTAACATAAACCTAATTGTCGCAACTCAGCACAATAATTACGCAATAAATGAAAGCATAAAGCAGGCGGCACAAAGTACCATA
>JBHLPJ010000033.1:0-11751 GCA_048939565.1 Promethearchaeota archaeon | reverse complement strand
CCTCGTGATTCCTCAGCCACAAACCCCGCTCTAATCTCGCGACAACGCCTTCTTTTCAAAGCATCAATAATACTATCCAAAAGCCTTTTTCGATATCCTTTGTTTAGACTGCGTTTATCGACTCCAATTTGGTAAATGCTTCCCTTTCCTTCACTCAATACAATGCCAATGCAGTAACCAACGACTCTTTCATTTTCTAGAATGACTAGAACCAGATCTGGGTTTTCGTTAATGTAGGATATGAATCTTGCCGGATTGAATTCACCAAATAGCTTCTTTCTTAGCTCTGCTAGTTGCTTAAAATCTCGGATGTCGGCTCTTCTTAGTATTGTTCTCCCCTTCAAATGCCCTTTTCAATGTTCGATAAATATTTATTCTTGAGAAATCTCAGAAGTATTCACAATAAAAAGAGTTTTGAATGGAGTCAAGTTTCTATACAGAAATATTCTCCCATTCTTTGATTGTCTCTTGAAGTTCTTTTTTGAGATCCGAGCTGATATTCTCTTTGGGTGGTCTTTTACTCAATCGACGATGGAAGGTTCCCATTTCAAAGAGGGCCGGGTGAAATCTGTTGGTTTCTTCAAGCTGTTTTCGAACACTATCAAGTGCCTTGGCTATCTCGCCGATGGGCGCATCTTCTTCAATTTTCCTACTGCATTCTGCTAAGGCAGTAGGATAATCGAGAGTTCTTACGGGAAGTGGTGCCTCCAATCTGGGAGCAGGCGCTGCTTCAGCACTGACTAGCTTATTAATACCTTTTTGCAGGCTCGAAACATTTTGGGTTACTGTGGTTAGATCGTCTTTCATACCTGCTACTTCATCACGTAGAACTGCGAGACTTTCAATGGCGGAGGAGACTCTATCAAAGCTCTCTCTCAGCGTGGATATTACTTCCCCCATGTTGCCCAGTTCCTCCGTTGAAGATCTTAAACTTGAAATATCCAGTCCTTCTAGCTTTTCCTCAAGACTAGCTATTTTGCTGACTAATTCGCTGGGGACTTCCGAACCTTCCCCTCTCGGGAGAGATTGCAGGGATTTTATCCCTTCCTCTATACCTTGGATTCTTTCTTCGAGCCGAGATATCTTTTCGATCTCTTTAGGCAGCTCTCTGAATTCCTGCAATGATTCTGTAAGCTTCTTAATCTCTTCTGCGTTTATTCGCTCACCACTTGATTCTGCAAGAGCAGTTTTAATGTCGGATATGATTGGGAATAGGTCTTTAACAACTTGTATTCCTTCCTTAGTTTCCTGAAGAGATGCTTCCAATTTCTCAAAAGTTGCTCCAACGTCCTTAACGGATTCTGGGACTATCTCGGTTTCACTAATCTTCCTTAGTTGCCCTGTTATGTCCTCTAGAATTGGCATCATTCCTCCAAGATCTGAGGAGGAAGCCACATTACCACCTGCGCTTATACCGATTTTTTCTGCGAGCTCATCTATGGTACTTTTCAGACTGCCAACTTGTCGGATTATATAGCGTCGTCCTTCAACAACTTCTTCGAGTTTTTTATTGATCTCTTCTAATGTATTTTGGGACATTCTTAGACCTCCATGAGCATAACATGTTCTGTATAATTCTTTGCAGAATACACATTTAACTTTGTCGGAGATGGCTTATTCCTGCTATGGGAATGAAATAGACATAAGAGATTGCTAAAGTATGAAAGCAATCTAGATATTTACTTTCTCAATATCTAAAAAGTGAAATCTGGGATTCCCTACACAAGGTAGGCCAAAGCCCAATTAGTACTCAATCAGTCGAGGTAATTTCTTGGCATGCTCTATCCAGCGTCTTACCACGTCCAGTGTAGGAGATCTTCGTACCAGCTTCTTCTTTTTGTTTACATCCAAGACTTTGGTGTGTAAGCTTTCAGGGCTACGTTTCGAAAGCTCTGCCACAGTATCGACGCCCGCTTCTTCAAGCAGGTCGGAGTACTCTTTTGATATTCCTTTGATTCTGATCAAATCTGCAAGATTTACCCACCTTAGGACTAACTTATAAGGTATATCCAGCTTTTTGGCCAATGCCTCTCGGCTGCTTCTTGTTCGTCCAGCTTCAAGCAGATTCTTCGAAGTCTTGATTCCTGCATAGGCAAGCTTCTTTGTGTAAACTGGCCCTATCCCTTCTATTCTTTCTATAGAAACACTCATCGAATCAACCCCCCAAAATTACTCAATGCTATCATTTGTGCTAGACTGTATGTTATATATTTTTCGCATCACTTGTTTCCACTCCAATATCTAGAATCTTCGGAGAAATAGTACCAACCAATGACCCTCCCGCTGGGGATACATCGGGGAGGTTCTGTCTGCGATTTCTTCTGGATTGTTTACATCCCTAAGTAGAATTCTCCTGATCTTGGGTAAGTACTTTTCTTTATGGAGGGGGGGCTTGATTGATTTTCGCAGGGCAAGTATTGCCGACTGCAAATCGTCTCATATTTTGAAAAAGATATAGTTTTAAGGAATAAATGAGTATTTTTGACTACCGACACATGGTTGATAGATTCAGGAGAGACTGAGATGGCTGGAAGAACAATCGGTGCTCTCTTTTTATGTCTAGTTGTTACGTGGTTAATAACGTACTTTGTTGCCCTGGGAAACACCTTGGCCGATTTTCAAATGATGTTGGGTCAACAACAGGAGATGATCAATGCTTTGCTGGAGATAACGGTAGCTCATTTTTGGGTTTATCCTTCTCTACTTTTGGGAGCGTACGGTATGCTTGTTGCCTTGGTTGCTGGGGGTCTTATTGGAGGTCTCATAACTCGCCACCCTGGGCGTGCTGCGTTGATGGCGGTAATATATCTTGCATTTGTATTCCTTCTATCCACGACAGCCCTGGTCCTTACTGGGAGCGAGCTCGTAGCTGCAATCTCTTACTTGATTCAGATTATCGGAACGAACCTGCTCGAGGTCATTTTGAATCTAGTGATTTTGGCAGCTGCAGTTATTCTGCCGGCGGTCATTGGCGCAACTTTGACGCAGCCTGCTGCCATCTAATACACTATCAAGCTTTGTGAGGGGGAAACAATGTCTCAGAGGTATCTGGTCGAGCAAATCTCTATAGAGGATCGAGACGCTTTATTTGAGGAGTATAAAGACCGCTTTCTATACGAGAAAAAGGCCAATATATATGGCATTTGCATCAAACTGATTACAGATGATGTGTTTGTGAAAGACATGTGGGAAGAAAATTTCTTCACCATGTCTGAGAATATTCGATCCCATGGCCGTCTTCTGGTCGCACGTGACCAAAGCAAAGCCCTACAAGTTTTATATGATCAACAGTCTCGAACTGCTATTCTCTTAAATGTGGATTACTATGGCTGGGTCAAATCACTTGCACTGTCCACCGCCGGAGATGTCTTGGAAGACGATCACCAGATTTATTCCGTACATGGTGCATGTGTTGATCTGAATGGCCAAGGTATTTGCCTAATAGCACCTCCTGATACAGGAAAAACAACACACACATATGGTCTGCTGAGGCTTGAGGATGCCCGGGCGGTTAGCGATGATTGGTTCTTCGTTCGATTGTATGAGGGGGAAGATGCTGTTGCATTCGGCTCTGAAAAGAACTTCTACATAAGGGCAGATATTGCGAAGATTTGGCACGAATACAAGAAACTGATAAAGGGAGTAAAATTCGATCGTAAGGGACGTGCGGTTGTTAATGTGCGCTGGGTTGTTGGCAAAGGCAACGTAAGACCACTTGTTACACTGAACAAAACTATTATTCTTAAGAGAGATCCCGGCGATCCGAAGATAGCTCAAAAGATGTCTGGAACTGACGCCCTAGAATATGTTATGGCACACAATTACTGTAATCCTCACTGGCTGGTAGTTTCAGATTACAAGAATCAGATCAGGAAAGCGTTTTTCTCAAGGCTGTTTAATTTGACAGAGGTATACATCGTCAATACCGTTGAGAGCCCGCTTGAAGTTCATGAAGAAATAAAGAAGATAGCGAAGTCGCCCTAGAATAAGCAGCTTATCTTCAACTATCTAATTGTCTTTTTCTTAACTTGCTCTTTTTATATATGACGTGAAGCTCTAGATTCAGTATGAAGATCGTTCCCGTAGCCTTTGATTCCTTTGGCGTAAGAAGTATGTCAACACTAGTAATTACAAAAAGCCATAGGATATTGATTGATCCCGGAGTGGCATTAGGCCCTCGTCGTTATGGTCTTCCGCCAACTCAGCCTGAACTTGTGGCCCTTGAACTTGCGAAACAAAGAGTAATGAAATCTGCAGAGGATGCCGACACTATTGTTATAACTCATTACCATTATGATCATCATCCCCGCCCAGGGGATGATAAACTATACCAGATCGCATTTAAGGATAAATTGGTATTTGCAAAGGACAGAAAGAGGAATGTTAATGTTTCTCAAAGGAGAAGAGGTCTTATTTTTGAAAAAAAAGTTGCGGATATTTGTAAAGAACTGGTCTATGCTGATGGACAAGACTTTGATTTTATAAGATTCTCTCCCGCTGTTTGGCATGGAACAGTAGGCAGTAGGGTAGGATTTGTGATAATGGTGTGTATTCCGGAGGGTGAACATCGTTTTATCCATGGAAGTGATACCCAGAGCCTTGGAGATCCGAAGGCTATGAATTGGGTGGTTGAAGAGAATCCTGACTTGCTTATTGCTGATGGCTTTCCAACAACCTATATAGGCAAGAGAACAACAATGGCAGAGTTTGAGAATGCATCGAAGAATCTTGTTAGAACGATAAAAGCAGTGAGATCCAACAGAATCGTGTTGGACCATCACATTGCGAGGGACATCGACTATCGGAAGAGAATCGGACCCTTACTTAGGGCCGGAAAACCAATATTAACTGCCGCAGAGTTTTTGGGAAGAGAAAATCTGCTTTTGGAGGCATGGAGAGAAGATCTCCATCATAAGAAGAAGGAGGTGGATGTCCAGGCATATTTCGAGAGGTTGGAATTCTGATCTCTGAGGAATTAGTTAGATTGATTATTTAAATACGTGAGGAGAATATATTTCCGATTGCTTTCTTACGGGAGCAGAACATTGAGTTCTTAACGGCGGATGTGTGATTTTATGCCTGGCGAGAGTGATGATTCAGCATATAATGTAGCTAAGGATGTTTTCCCAGATAAGAGGCAGAAGAAGGCCTATAATGCCCTGGTCATTTTCCTGAGGTGGATGAAAGAGCAGAAGCTTTTCGCATCCAAGTGGCAGGTAAGCAAATTTGCCAGCGGATTGGCTTCTGAGAAATTTCTATGGAAGAACCAGGCTTTCAAGTATAGTCGTCGTAATTTTTATGGAACTGTAATGCGTCGGCTTCTTGACTTGGGTTATCTGCGTTGGGGTCAGAAGTACGAGCCAGGCAAACCTCCAAGGAGCGGATACTTCTTAGATCCCGATGAGTTAAAGCGAAATCTGATGAAGATAGTAAATCGTTTGCAGAAGTTCATCTCGATTACCTCGGGGAATCTCCGTCCTGGAAGGCGGAGATGAATTACGAGAAATTTAAATACATGTTTTCACGACAAGCATGTGGAATTGAGTCGAGGTAGTGCTCGCCAATTCGCAAACATGAGACTTCAGGGCAGGGACTGCCCGTAGGGCCTGCAAGACATATCCCGCTGGGGAATGGATGAAGCAGGAAGCTCCATCCGAAAGGGTGGGGTAGTTCACTAAGAGGAATGTTTTACTGGGGGGGTGAATACCCCCCTCTAATTGGATGGTGTATTCTTGTGTTCGAGAAAGATACTATGGGCTATGACCGCGCAATAACAGTATTCAATCCTGAAGGCAGATTATTCCAAGTCGAGTACGCTATCGAGGCCGTAAGACATGGTACTCCTGCTGTCGGGATTAAGGCTAAGGATGGCGTTGTTATAGTTGTTCAGAAGAAATCTGCAACCGATCTTATGGACCCTGCCAGTGCAAAGAAGCTGTTCATAGTCGATGAGCACATAATCACTGCCTTATCGGGACTCCACGCAGACGGGCGAATACTTCTGGAGCACGCCCAAGTTCAAGCGCAGATTGAAAGGCTAACCTATGATGAGCCAATATTAATCGAAACTCTGACAAAGAAAATCAGTGATACAAAACAATTATATACTCAGAGAAGTGGCATCCGTCCATTTGGTGTATCCCTGCTTATTGGGGGTGTCGACACGAAAGGACCACAGCTTTTTTCAACAGATCCTAGTGGCACATTTTATGGATGGCAGGCGACCTCGATCGGGAGTGACGCAAACATAAGACCTTATCTTGCAAAGAATTACAGGCCACGGATGAAGCTTGATTCTGGAATTCTTTTGGCCATTAAATCTATAGCTCAAGCTGTGGAAGATATTTCAGCAGATAATATCCAGATAGGCGTTGTTGATACAGACACTAAGAAGGTTCAAGTGCTTTCTAACGATGAAATAGATAAATACCTTGTCAGGGCAAAAGAATAAGATATGGACTATACCTCCAATTTGAAGACATAATCTGCGGCATTCTGTAGTGCAATACTGAACCCAGGATCAAATCCTATGACTGCAGTCTCCACATTCTTTTCCTTGGATTTTCGTAACAGGGGAACACATCGAGCATGACGACTTGCAATCATAACGAGTTTGATATCTGAGTCCAAGAGAAAATTCATAACGTCTACTGCCATTTGAACATGAACATCCACTGCGCTGACTACCGGATCAAATCCACTATTTGAAATAGCTTCAAAAAGCTTTTCTGGAGCGTAGCGATCCAAATAGACTTTTGCAACCTGTACTCTCCCCAACTCCTTCCCTGCATCCTTTATGTCTTCCAATCGAATATTGAATTCCTTTCTCAGAATATTTGGCCCATCGACAAGTATTGCTATCTTCTTCCTAAGAAATGGCAAAACCCGTCTTACAAGTTCCCATTTTCTCTTATCTTCTTTCTTCTTCTTCTTTTCTTTCTTTTTCTTCGCCTTCTTCTCTTTTGTACTGTCGTTGGGCTCCGATACCATTAGCGAGAACACCTTTCAAATTAAGATTCTTCTTAGTTTATAAACTAAACGATATTAAACAGTTTCTATCTAATGTCTTCTGATTGCTATAATTCAAAGATGGAGATTCTATCATGGTAAACAGAGGATATAGATCAATAACCCCCCTCATTCTATTTGCTCTCATTCTACTGCTTGGATTCCTCGTCATTGGCAGTCCCTTCGAATCTATATTTTACCCAGGGATATTCCTTATGACGCTCGTTTTTCAAACAGTGGCAGATATGTCCTTTAAGTCGCTCGGAATAGATTTCCCATCAGGTTGGAAGAAATCGACTCTGACTCATTACAGCGTGGCTATGATACTGGTTTCTTTTCACGTGGTTGTGGCCACCACGATTGGAGGATTGCTTGTTTCAAGTCCGACTATATTCCCTTTAGAGGCGATGACACTCCTCATAATGGCTCAAGTAGCACAATTCGGTGTCGGATTCTTCGAGGAGTACACTTTTAGGGGCTATATGCTTACTGCTACAGAAATTCATGGACAAAAAGTCAGTATTTTCATCTCTTCAATTTCCTTTGCTTCATTACATGTATTTGGAGTTCTTCCTTATGGGTACCCCATAGAATCCATCATCGTCTTCATCATCAACATGTTCTTAGGCGGCGTTGCGCTTGCTTTAATCCGCCTAAGAACCAGTTCTCTCATTCCCCCGATAGCCTTTCATGCTTCCTGGAATTTCTTTGGTTACCATGTATTTGGTCTCATGGAATCTGAGATAGCTCTTTTTGAGACGACTTATCTTATGCCAGATATACTAGTTGGATTCGAGCTCGGTCTTATCTCAACCGCTGTCTTTGCTGTACTGATCCTACTGCTTATCCTTGCCAAATCACGAAACAAGAAATTAGCTTGTGATAGCCAAGAGATTACAGTTTGAATGAATCAATAGCCATCAAGTCTCAAATCCCAAGATCCTCGCTTTGTGTCCTGAGAAGGACTCATAATCATATAGAAACATTTATATAACGGCGTTATATTGTGAGTGTATCTCTTGAATAATCAGGTAATTAAGAATAAGACCTGAAAAATCGGATGGGATAATATGAAACATACACATAAAGGCAAGGATGTTGTCAAACAGGAATATAGGAAAGGCCAAATCTGGGAGTGCCAAGGCGGATGTAACAAGAGGGTGCAGATCGTAGAAGATTGCAAAGGAGCTTGCGGCTTCATATTCTGCTGCGATGAGCCCATGAAACTTGTCAAGGACGCATAGAAAATTTACTTGGTCGCCTCCTTCCATTTTTTATATGGTCTAGGAACTAAGTTTGAAAATCTTGGATAATGAGAAAAGGGGTTGGTCATAACCATGATTCAGATGGGATTGTTGCGTACGGCAATGATTGATTCCAGAACGAGCATGGAGGAGTGGTTCTATGGACAATCCAAATGATTCTTCTTTGAATAGTGAAGCGGTTAGAGAAAGCAAGATAACCGAAGCCATCCATTTGATTGATGCAGCAAGAGAGAAAGGTGTGGTTTTGAGGCTAATTGGCGGTCTGGCTGCTCGAAACCACTGTAAAATAATCAATTTCTGTGAGAGGGACTACTCAGATATAGACATGGTAGGTTTGGGGAAGCAAGCCAAAAAGATCGTCAAGCTGTTTAAGGAAAATGGATACGAGGAAGAGAAGGATGTCATGATTGCCACTGCTGGCCGCAGAATGCAGTTTTATAAGGGCAGCCCTGAGAACCATGTTGACATCTTTATAGATACTTTTGAAATGGAGCACGATGTTGAGCTGAAAAAACGGTTAACAATTGAAGACTACACGATAACGTTGGCCGATCTACTAGCCACCAAGCTCCAGATATACAAAATAAATGAGAAAGATGTTCGCGATATACTTAGCGCTATAAAAGATAATCCAGTGGGAGAAGAAGACAAGCCCGGTGTAATCAATATCAAATACATTGCCAGGCTCTGTGCGAAGGATTGGGGCTTATACCACGATGTGACGGAAAACATCGATAAATGTCTCGGCCTTATGCAGTATTATGATCTGACTCCGGATGAAGTCAAAAGAATCACAGATAGAATGAACAAGTTGAAGGAAGCCATTGAAAGTGAGCCTAAATCCTTGAAGTGGAAGTTGAGAGCTAGAATCGGGGAGAAGAAAGCTTGGAGAAAAACGGTTGAGGATGAAACAAGAGACTTCAAGGAGAGATCTGTTATTGAGGCAGACATAAGAGAAGCACTTGAAGAAAGAAAAATCAAGAGATAGGTAATAAATTTGGTTTAATAGATGGGGTGAGAATTTGGCCAAACGTAAGGAAGCGAAAACTCGTGAGAATCTGAGGACCGTCTTTGCAGGCGAAAGTCAAGCCAATCGACGGTATTTGGCATTTGCCAAGAGAGCCGAAGAAGAAGGTTATCCTGAAATAGCTCGACTGTTCAGAATTGCTGCATTTGGGGAAACAATTCATGCATTCAATCACCTAAAGGTGCTAGGTGTGGTAAAATCCACAGAAGAGAATCTATTGTCCTCATTCAAAGGAGAAGAAGATGAACGGTTACTAATATATCCTGCTGTAATGAGTCAAGCTGAGGCGGATAAGGATATGGAAGCATACGGAAGCTTTGAATTAGCCAAGAAAGTTGAAGAAGTCCATCAGAAGATGTTTGAGGATGCATACTCCAAACTGAAGGCAGGCGAGAATATAGAGTCGAAAAAATACCTCATTTGTCCAACCTGTGGCTATCCTGCAACACCTGCCCCGCCCAAGAATTGCCCAGTATGCGGCACAAAAGGTTCCAAATTCATAGAATACGAGTTCAGAAATCAGATCTGATATCTCTAACAACTATTTTCCATTTTCCCTAAGACGTGATCTGAACAATAGCTTACTGTGTTAAGTTCAACAATTATCGATTCACGCTTGCAACCAAATAATCAATTATGTGGTCCGCAGCGTTAACACCTGTGGCTTCAAGTAGGCCACGCCAAGACGGGGCGGCATTCAATTCCAACACGACAGGACCATTTACTCCCTCAACTATGTCAACCCCAGTATATTCAAGCCCTAGGGCTTCTGTGGATTTTATTGCCAATTCTTTTAGCTCTTCATTCAAATCACATCTTGTCGGCCTAGCTCCAAGTGAAACGTTTGTCTTCCAACCATCAGAAGGGGCTATTCTATACATTGCTCCAATTACCTCATTGCCAACTACGAATGCCCGAATGTCTCTATCTGGTTTGGCAATATACTCTTGAACATACAAGACCAGACCAAGCCTGTGTATTGTTTTGAGCGCTCTAAAAGCAAGATCAAAATCATCTGTTTTGATTGAACCAAGTCCTCTAGCTCCTACGAGAGGTTTGATTACAACTTCTCCGATTTCTTCTACCGCATCCATTGCTTCTCCTAGATGCTCGGTTATGATTGTTTTGGGAATTGGAATTCCTGCCTTTTGGAGATAAAAAAGACTAGCATATTTGTCCTTAGCTCTTCTGTAGGTATAAGCAGAGTTGATGACTTTTACTCCAATTTTCTCTAGATGCTCAAGAGCGGATATGCGGAATGTAATTCTATCAAGAGTTCCTCTACCTATTGTACGTACAATTGCTCCATCAAGAGAGGACAAATCGTTTCCTGATATCATCAGGGAAGACTTAGAATTTACAAATGCCGTAACTTTCTGAATCCTGAGTGTTACGGGCATATGATTACGGTTTCTTATGGCTTCTACTAGTTGGAGACCAGGCCAAGCCAGCTTTTCACGATAGTGAAAGACTCCAATCCTCATCCTTCATACAACTCCCTGTTGATTCTGGGAATCATGGCCATCAGAATCGATTGCTCTGTTAATTCCTTTCTAAGGAGTATTCCCTGTGTTAGGTGGCCGACTCCACCTTTGTGTTTTCCTATGTCTTTGATTCCCGTAAGATTTTCCATTGCCTCGCCAATTTCTAGATTCTTTTTAATGACTCCTTCTATGATGACCGGCGGATACTCAAATCCTGAACCTGAACCCAAAGTGATCCATTGCTGCCTGTCGATTATGGCACAGAATTGATAGTCAAAAAAACCAGTAATTGTGAAGGGTATTTTAACCAGTCCTGCTTCTATACCTACACCAAGATCGGCATCTGAGTCTTTGAGAGCCTCTTTTGCTCTATTGATTGCTCCATTTAAGGTCTGATTCAAATCGATTGGTTGAGTAGGTACCCCAGATTTCACATCCAGAGAGGTTATTGCTACGTTTCCATATATGCGATTTAACACGTCTCTCACCGCAGCTATCTTTACGGGGTTTGAAGTTCCGACGGCCACTTTCAAGCTTATTCCTCCCTATAGTAAATAATAACATAAGGAATTTTCAAATCAACAAAAATCTAATTGACTTATTTGAATTAAAAAGTTCTGACAAAGTTCCCTAAATCTGAAGAAATGTTTTTAAGTTCGGTTTGTGAAAATTCATAGTAGGAAATCGACTAGGACTTTTTCTCGTGGTGAAAATCTGTGCCTAAAACAACTTCCATCCCTAAAGAACAAGAAAGGCTTAATCAGCTGCAAGACGTGCTTGACGAACTTGTTGAAACGCCCCATATCTTGGGTTCTGCCCTTGTGGGTGAAACAGGATTTCCAGTTTCAATAAGCTTTGATAATAACATAGATCAGAACAACCTTTCCGCCTTATCTGCAGGAATGTTATCTCTGGGTGAACAAGCGGTTGAATATACGAATCAGGGGCAGCTTCGTCAAGTAATAAT
>JBHLPJ010000139.1:0-3687 GCA_048939565.1 Promethearchaeota archaeon | reverse complement strand
AGATACAAGAAAAACGCTATTTATGAAAGAGATATCGGAGCTGCTTATGAAAGCCTCAAGAATTATCTATCGATGGCGAATTTTCTTAAGCTATATATTGAACGGTTTGAAAAGAGAAAAACAGCACTTCCTGGAGTAATCCGAGCTCTGGAATTCTGCAATAGAAAGATACGGGAAATTCAAAAGACGCTACCCAATTTAAGGACTATGAAATCCTACTCTAATATTCGACTGAGATCCATTGAGGAATCCATAGAGAAAAGGGTGCGTATGAGAAGAATAGAGCCACGGTTTTTTGTTACGATTTGTGAACTTGTATGCTCTTACTGCAATCGTGAAAACCCAAGTGATGCGAGATTCTGCATAAGATGTGGTAGCCACCTGGTTCAAGGCCTGTAACTTCCATCTAGTTTTTAAAACACCACAAAACACCTTATTAGGCCGATAAGCACATGGAGACAGTTAGGTGGAGGAAGGTTCAGGTGAAGATATTGGCTGTTAATGGCAGTCCTCATAAGAACGGAAATACGGTTAAACTGATCAACGAGGTATTCCGGGGGGCCACTGAGAACAACCACAAATGTGAAGTGGCTCATCTGATTGATCTTAACTTGGACTACTGTAGCTGGTGTGGGGACTGTTACGATACTGGTGTCTGTCCGATTGATGATGGTTTCCCGGAGCATCTCAAACAACTTTTCAAGGCAGACTTACTAATCGTTGCAACACCCTCTTTTAATCGATCAGTTACCGGCTATATGAAGAACTGGTTAGACCGATTTTGCACAAGTCAGTTGATTTATGAGGTAGATGCGCAAAAGCGTGTAACCATGAGATCCAGAGTGCCTAGTGGCAAAAAGGCCATTATTATCGTTCAAGGGTGTACCAATCAATTTCAGGAGACCATTAAACCGATCAACGTGGTAATGAATGTTCTGGAGATTCCAGTGGTTGAGAGGCTTATTGTTCCCCATATAGGACTTACCGAAGAAGACACCGTTGATAAAAAAGAAGATGTAATGGCCAAAGCTTATGAAATCGGTCGAGAACTCGTTTGAGCCTCTTTTGTCCCCTGGAATGAGACCTATATTCTGATTTTAATCCAATCAGCAAGACATCACAAAAACTTCCAAAGATTTTAAAGTGAGGTCTGCAATTTTGGTTGATTGGTAGAAACACTCCAACAGTAGATGAATTCTGGACTGGAAGAGGGTTGTGGAATCCTATGGGAGAATCTATGTGCAAAAGCATTTTGGGGATTGTTGGGAGTCCGCGTCGTGGCGGCAACACTGAGATTCTGGTGGATGAGATATTGGCAGGTGCAGCAGAGACGGGTGCCTTGACTAATAAGATTATTCTTAATGAACTTGAAATCTCCCCCTGCCAAGCCTGCAACATCTGTCATGAAACTGGAAGATGTGTGCAGCAGGATGACATGATGACACTGTTAGAAAATATGCAGCAGAGCCAGGTGTGGGTTCTGGGTACACCAATTTACTGGTGGGGACCTTCTGCGCAATTGAAGATGTTCATAGATCGGTGGTATGGAATCAAGCGGGACACATTTAATGGAAGACTCGTTATTCTAACGATACCAATGGGTGGGGGACACCCGAGATATGCACGACATACTGTGGGCATACTTACAGACATCTTGGATTATCTAGGGATGGAGTTAATTGAGACTGTACTTGCCCCCGGTGCACACAGTCTTGGTGCTGTTCGGCGTCACACCGACATAATGTCAAAAGCTCGTCAATCGGGACGAAAAGCTATTGAGCAGTTGAAGTGAGAGAATGAGTCTAGTTGTGAGCTCTATCCAGATAACAGCCACATCTTGTGCACAATTCTGAATAGATTTGATTCTTATAGCCACATTTTGTACAGGTGATTTCAGAAAGCAACCCAGACTCAGTTATGATTTCTTCAGTAAAAACATGTGTGATATACGCTATCATTCCAATCAGGCTGGATAGACTGAAACTTACCAATCCAAAAACCATCGGGGGCAAGGCCTCGAAGAACAGCAAAAACTCTAGAACGATTAGGATAAATGCGAATGGTAGCATTCTTTTCTTATCACTCAGTATTTGAATCCCCAGGTTATAGTTCATCATCTGATTATTAAAACACCACAAAGTGATTGAAGAAGACCATAATCGGATTATGACAATTTCAAACTGAGAATATACTAGGCGTTTTTTTCTCTGGCAAAAAATGCACTTGCCCTCTCAATGAATTTATCTGGATTCTTGTGAGAGAATACTAGTGTTTGTGATTTGCCAGACCTGTCTATGTAATCAAAATTGATAAATCCTTGAGAATATGTCATTCTTGTTATGTCCCAGACTCCCACAAAAAAGCGATACTTTCTGAGAAAACCGTACTCGAAAAATAAGTATTTATCCGTCAAAACCAACTTACCTTTTTTGCTTTTTGCTAATGAATGGTGTCCTTTGTGGTATCTGGCATTCTTCAGTTCTGCCATCATTGTAGGAACCAATCCTTCCTCAATAGGAAGAAAGACAGGTTTCTTGACTGAATTCCAACCAGCAAATAATGATCCAAGAAGTGCTGACATGACCATTTTAAGCGCTCCCCCTCTATCTTATAGTGATCAATATTGTAATTTAAGATTATGCCATGATCAACTGTGATTCAATGATATCGATAAAGGTGTCCTATGTTCCATTTGTTACAAAAACAGCCAATTCTGCCGTGATTCTTATCATCAAGCACTTATATGCACTAAATGAAATGGTTTCTGCTCTACGCTGAGAATAAAAATTATAAGTCTTCGATAACATACCATAATAGATGAGGGTGAATATCTTTTCAGAGGTGTTGGATAGGGGAGAATCTTGACGAAAATTGAGGTTTTTATTAAGGAGAAAGAAATTGCAACCGGCAAGGTCTATGTTGGTTCGCCGGTAAGAGAACACTGGTGTACCTTCAAAGAAGGTGTTAGAAAGGAAAAAATCATGCCTGAAGATGACAAGAAGGCGCTTGAGATCGTACAAAAGCTGGCAAAGGAGAACGGTCTGGACATTAAGGTTCATAACGTCTCAAGCTTTAGAGGGAGACTCAAGGCAAGGCGGAGCGGAGTAAATAACACTCCAACGATAATAATCGGAAAACAGAAAATCGAAGGAATGCCCACCAAAGAGCAGATTTTGGACTTGTTGCAATAGCCAGAAATATCCTCCTAGCAGAATGCGGTAGGATTTCTTGAGAGAGTTTGGACCCACAGATCTATGGTTTTGGAGAGAATAGGCCTTTTTCAAATAGCAAATCTACCACAGCAGTCAGTATCGGTCCAGCCACATCGACTATGGATGCTGAGTAGATCCACCTTCCTCCATCATGACCGTTAACCATGATGATTCTTCCTTCGTATTCGACAAGATCGAGTTCACCAGCCTCTGGTGGGCGTGCTTCTTGCATCTGAATACTTGTCAGTCTTCTGAAATGGCCAGATTGGGAGTCTGGCACCAAAATTTGCAATTGTAGCCCCTTTGAAGGATCTTCTCCCTTCTTTACTATGCCGAGAAAATGATTAGAACTGCTCATAATATTTCGTATATTCAGTGCGGCTATAATATAAAAAATTCGCCTGTTAAGAAACCTTCCAAGATCTTTCTATTTTGGAAGCTTTTTTGAAACAATAAAGACATTAATAGCTTCAAA
>JBHLPJ010000032.1:0-11785 GCA_048939565.1 Promethearchaeota archaeon | reverse complement strand
ATGGATATAAAGGATGAGTTTGTGCAGAAGGGAATGGAACAAATCAAATGGAGCCTAGGGAAATTTGTTGAGAAGCGCAGAATAAGACAAGAGGATTCGGATGCTGCTATTTCTAGAATACAGATTACTACAAACCTAGATGAAGCTGTGAAAGATGCGGATTTTATTATCGAAGCAGTTCCTGAAAACCTAGATCTCAAGAAGAAGATCTTTTCTGACATCGACAAGGCAGCACCAAAGCATTCGATTATAGCCAGCAATACCTCGAGTCTGAGAATAACAGATATGGGCAAAGCCACTGAAAGACCAGATAAAGTGGTCGGGATGCATTTCTTCAATCCACCAGCGATGATGCCTCTTGTTGAGATAATCAAGGGAGAAGAGACTTCAGACGAAACAATAAACACAACCGTCGAGCTGGCAGAGAAACTCAAAAAGGAAGTAGTCGTCGTACGAAAAGATGTCATCGGTTTTATTGTGAACAGAGTTTTGGGTGTTCTTTTCAATGAGGCGTTTTGGGCAGTCTACAGAAATGAAGCAACAAAAGAAGAAGTGGATGCAGCAGTTAAATATCAAGCAGGAATTCCCATGGGAGCATTTGAGCTCGCAGATTATGTAGGGCTAGATATTGCATATGAGGTTGGAAAGATCATGGAGGGCGCATACGGAGAACGAGTCAAGCTCTGTCCAATAATAGTTCCACTGGTTGAAGGTGGGAAACTGGGACAAAAAACAAAAGAAGGTTTCTATAACTGGAGTTCGGGCAGACCAAGAATACCTTTCGATATCGCAGACAAGTTTGATATTGATAGAATCTATGCTGTAGCGGTTAACGAAGCAGCTTTTCTAGTCTATGAAGATGTAGCAGATCCTGCAGACATAGATAGAGCAATGAAGTTTGGTACAGGCTGGCCGTCAGGTCCTTGCGAACTTGGTGATGATATTGGCTTGGACATAATTGTCAGCAAGCTGAACGAGCTATATGAAAAGCATAAAGAAGAAATGTATAAGCCGTGTCCTTTGTTAGAAGAATATGTGAAAGATAACCGACTTGGACAAAAAACTGGAAGGGGGTTCTACGAATATGGCTAAAAAAGAAGAAGCTGTCACCTATAAAAGCGAAGAAGGAATTGGCTGGATAACACTCAACAGACCACACAGATTAAATGCAATCTCAGTAGATATGGCTGAGGCATTCTTTGCTGCCGTTGAAAAAGCTGAGCAGGATGAAGAGGTAAGAGTAGTTGTAGTTACCGGGGCGGGAGACAGGTCTTTCAGCTCAGGGGCTGACATAACTGTATTTCCTACCTTAACTGCGATTACTGCGGAGGAAGGTTCTGCCACAGGTCAAGATATATTTGGGAAGATTGAAAAATCCGGCAAGCCGTACATTGCAGCAATAAATGGATACTGTCTAGGGGGAGGACTGGAATTATCATTGGCATGTGATTTTAGAATAGCTGCAGAGCATGCAACTTTTGGAAATCCAGAGATTAAACTAGGCTTGATACCAGGTTGGGGAGGTACTCAAAGGCTAGTAAGAATATGTGGACTATCAAAAGCTAAAGAACTAGTAATGCTGGGAGAGCAGATCATTGCAGACGAGGCCTTAAGATTAGGATTGGTCAACAAAGTCGTGCGCTCAGAAAATTTGATGAAAGAGACAAAGGTTTTGGCTAAAAAACTAGTCTCAGGACCACCAATAGCTCTGAAGTTTGCAAAACGATTGTTAAATCTGGCCACTCAGGTACCGTTGGAAGTCGGCCTCATGGTTGAATCAGAAGCTTTTGGTCTCCTACGCGCTACAAAGGATGTAGTAGAAGGTATTTCGTCATTCATGTCCAAAAGCGAGCCAGAATTCAAGGGCGAGTAATCAGTAACAGAAAGATTGGTTGGTGTCAGTTCGTCCAAGAATCATCTCGAAACTTGTTGAACCATGCTAAGGTCGCGTCAATTATCTCTTTTTCTCTATTATAATAAGAGTGGTTAGTTTGTGGAAGGACAATAAGCTTCTTTGATCCTTTAATCTTCGAAAAGAGTACTTTTGTCTCTCTTAATGTTACATATTCATCATTTTCTCCTACTACAACCAGAGTGGGCTTGGGGGACATGATTGACAACATATCGCCTGCGCTGAGTGTCATGAATCTCTTACGAACAAGGCCAAGTCTCAATGGAAAGCCAAAGATTTTCATATCGGCATTTTTCAAATGAATAACTTCATCCAAGTATGACAGAAGAATGAAGGCAATATAACCTAATGCACCCTTTTCGTTTATGATGAAATTCTTGATGGTGTAATATTCCTTCGGAGGTGTTGACCACAGAGCTAGTCCTCTGACCACTGCTTCATTTCTTGTGGCATAGGTGGCCATTATCCCGCCTAGACTATGCCCGACTACAAATATCTTATCAGAGATAACTTCATTTCGAGAAGATAGGTACTTAATAGCTGCTTTGACGTCTAGACGTTCCTTAAAACCGTAATCAAAAGATCCTGAGGAGTCTCCAGAACCTCTGAAATCAAAGATTAGAGATGTATAACCACTTCCGCATGCATTTTCTATGAATCTTCTGTAGAGACTGCTTCTTCTAAATCCCCACTTGCTCATTCCATGACAGAATATCAATCCTGGCGATGGTATTGAATCTGGGATGTAGAGAAGACCAGTGATTTTTGCGTCACAGGATTGGAAATTCACTTCTTCGATTTTCAAAGCAGTGGCCTTCATATCTCATCTAATCTCAGTTCTGATGGCATCTAATTTACTATTTCAGACTTAAAGCTATCGTTGATAAATCACCTTTGAAAAAGCAAGTTAAAAACACAGGAAATCAGCAAATGTCAGAATCTTTTCTCCAGAATGGCAACTATTTGCTTTATATATTTCCACTGGGCATATGATTAGCCAAATCTCTATATCGAGAGGTGCTCAAATGGGGAAAGTTAAACCGAAATCTTGGCCTGAGGGGGTCCCAACTTCAATCAAGTACCCAGAAATAACACTACCAGATATGCTAAAGAATACTGCTGAGCGACATCCCACAAAGACGGCGATAATATTCAAAGGCAGTAAGATAAGCTATCAAGAACTTGATGAGCATGTGAGTAGATTTGCCACAGCTTTGCAGGATTTAGGGGTCAAAAAAGGAGATGCAGTCGGGTTAATGCTTCCAAACATGCCTCAGTTTATCATAGGCTATTACGGTGCCATGAGGGCGGGAGCGATAGTTACTGCCATAAGCCCGTTGTTTCAGGAAAGAGAGGCAGCTTTTCAAATCAAAAATTCAGGAGCAAAAACAATAGTAGTTCTTGATCTGTTCGAGTCTATAGTCAAGAGTGTCAAAGATGAAGCAAAGCTAAAGAACATCATAGTTGCAAAATTCGCAGATTATCTATCCGCAGGAAAAAGGATTTTTGGCAAGCTATTAGGAAAAATCCCAGGAAAGAAAGTTGAGAAAGAAGCGGGGATTTACTTCTTCAAAGAACTAATAGGCAAGTATCCACCTGAACCTAAAAAGGTGAAAGTTGATCCCAAGGAAGACCTTGCAATACTACAATATACAGGAGGAACAACAGGGACACCAAAAGGAACAATGCTTACTCACTATAACCTTGTTTCAAACGCTATTGCTTGCACAAAATGGCTTGCAGGTTCAAAGGAAGGAGAAGAAACATTCCTTACAGCTCTTCCGCTTTTCCACATATTTGGTATGACGACTTCAATGAACGATGCCGTGGCTATGGCAGGCACCATGGTTCTTGTCCCGAAATTTAGTGTTGCTGAGGTTCTTGAAGAAATAGAGAAGCACGATGTAACAATATGGTGCGGAGTTCCCACAATGTACGCTATCTTGGTGGCACGACCGGAAACCACAAAATTCGATTTGTCCTCCATAAAATTCTGCCTTTCTGGTGCAGGGGCGCTTCCCCCTGAAGTCCAAAAAGCATTCATGAAATTAACCGGGGGAGCACTTGTGGAGGGTTATGGTCTTACTGAAGCCTCACCGGTCACGCATTGCAATCCGCTTGACCGGACGCTGAAAACGGTGAAAATAGGATCAATTGGGCTTGTTTTCCCAGATACAGAAGCCAAAATCATGGACGCCGAAACTGGAACCAAGGAACTTCCGCAAGGAGAGGTTGGAGAACTCGTAGTAAAAGGACCACAAGTGATGAAGGGCTACTGGAAGCTCCCTGAAGAGACCAAGAAGGCACTCAGAAAAGGGTGGCTTTACACAGGCGATTTAGGAAGAATGGATGAGGATGGCTATTTCTACATCGTAGAAAGAGCGAAAGACCTGATCAAGCATAAGGGTTACAGTGTTTTTCCAAGAGAGCTTGAAGATATAGCATATGAACATCCCGCTGTGAAGCTATGTACGGTTATAGGCAAACCTGATCCTGTAGCCGGAGAGATACCCAAAGCATTCTGCGTGCTGAAGGAAGGGGCCACAGCAACAGAAAAGGAAGTAATGGACTTTGTTAATAAGAAAGTAGCCAAACACAAGCATATCAAAGAACTAGAGTTTAGAGATGCACTTCCGCAAACGCTTGTTGGCAAAGTTCTCCGCAGAGAGCTCAGAGACGAAGAAGTTAGGAAAGCTCTTGAATCGAAGTAGCACACCTAATAACTAATTCCCTCTCTATTTTTTACGATTCTACGAACTCATTCAGGAATGTAATAAATCTTTAAATAAGTAGATCGTTTACCTCTAGGTTGATGTATTTACCTCAATTATGGGGGGAACGGAGTCGTGTTCGATTCTAGTTTTATTAAACAAATGAGGAAGCAAGAGGAGGAATGGAGAGAGAAACACCTGAAAAGAATTCCAGAAAAGAGAAATTCCTCCGGTATTCCAATAAAGCTGCTCTACACTCCTACAGATATTGAACACCTTGACCATGAAAAGGATTTGGGATTCCCGGGAAAATATCCCTTCACACGTGGAATTCACAAAACCATGTATCGTGAACGTCTTTGGACAATGCGACAATTCTCTGGATTTGGCACAGCAGAACAGACGAACCAAAGATACAAATATCTGCTTTCAGAAGGCGAAACAGGACTTAGTGTTGCATTTGACTTTCCGACGATAGAAGGATATGATTCAGACAATCCCCTATCCTTGGGCGAAGTAGGAGTCTGCGGCGTAGCTATTGATACACTAAAAGATATGGAGATTCTTTTTGACGGCATTCCTCTTGATAAGATTACTACATCTATGACGATCAATGCCCCAGCACCCATCCTGCTTGCCATGTACCTAGCGGTTGCAGAAGAGCAAGGAGTTTCTTGGGATAATATCGGGGGAACAGTTCAGAATGATGCATTGAAAGAATTCATTGCGCAAAAATCATTCATTTTTCCACCAGAGCCATCAGTTAAGCTGGTCATTGATGCCATTGAATTCTGCACAAAGAATGTCCCTAGGTGGAATCCTGTGAGCATTAGTGGATATCACATTAGAGAGGCAGGAGCTACTGCCGTACAGGAACTTGCGTTTACGCTTTCAGACGGGCTCACATATGTTGAAAAGACAATTGAAAGAGGATTAGACATAGATAGGTTTGCCCCAAGACTGTCCTTATTTTTCTGTTCCCATAATGACTTCTTTGAAGAAATTGCAAAATTCAGAGCGGCTAGAAGAATGTGGGCAAGGTTCATGAAGGAGCGTTTTGGAGCAAAGAATGATAGGAGTTTGTGGATGCGGTTCCACACGCAGACAAGTGGAGTAGCCCTTACTGCCCAGCAACCGGAGAATAACATTGCACGGGTGACTATTCAAGCATTGGCAGCAGCTCTTGGAGGAACACAAAGTCTTCACACCAATAGCTTCGATGAAGCCTGGCAGCTTCCTTCCGAGAAAGCGGTCACAATCGCTCTCAGAACACAACAGATCATCGCGCACGAAAGCGGAGTAGCTGAGACAATCGACCCATTAGCTGGTAGCTACTACATGGAGTGGCTCACAGACAGAATGGAAATGGAGGCAATGAAATACATCGATCGAATTGATAGTATGGGGGGCATGATTGAGGCCATAAAGAAAGGTTATCCTCAAAGAGAAATCGCAGACAGCGCTTACGAGTTCCAGAAGGATGTGGAGAAAAAGAAGCAAATTATGGTTGGAGTAAATCAATTCGGGGATGAAGGAGAAGAAATCGAAATACCGCGCTTTAAGGTTGATCCCGAAGTCGAGAGGATTCAAGTGGAAAGACTAAAACAGATCAAAGAAAACAGGAATAAAGAGAAAGTCTCGAAGCATCTAAATGAGCTCAAGAAAGCTGCTGAAAGGAATGAAAACGTCATGCCACATGTTCTGAATTGTGTTAGGACTTACACCTCATTGGGCGAGATCATAGACACTTTAAAAGAGGTCTATGGTGAATATAAGGAGTTACTGATTTTCTGAGGGGAGGAAATTGAGGCGCATAAAGGTCTTGATCGCAAAACCGGGCTTGGATGGACATGACAGGGGGGCAAAAGTAGTCTGCAGAACTCTGAGAGACGCAGGGATGGAAGTGGTCTACACTGGGCTAAAACAGACCCCAAAGCAAATCGTGGATGCAGCAATTCATGAAGATGCAGACGTTATTGGTCTAAGCATACTAAGCGGAGCCCACAGAGTACTACTCCCCACCATCACAAGAACCTTGAAGAAAAGGGGAGTTTCAGATATATTGGTTATTGCTGGAGGCATTATCCCAAATGAAGATCATTTATTTTTGAAACAGAGTGGGATTAGAGAGTTTTTTGGACCTGGAACACCACTCAAGAAGGCAATAGAGTTCATAAGAGATAACGTGAGCAAGGAGAGAATATCACCAGAGGAAAAGTAAATGGATATTCAAAGACTTGTAGAAGGATTGTTTAAAGGAGAGGTTTCTAGCATTTCCCGTCTGATAAGTCTAACTGAGAATGATTTTTCGAAAGCCGAAGAAATTAGCAGGATAATATATCCCCACACTGGAAAAAGTCATCTAGTAGGCGTAACAGGTCCCCCAGGAAGTGGAAAGAGCAGTCTGGTCAATAAACTGGCCCTGAGATGGAAAGACAGAGGAATGACCATTGGAATAATAGCTGTGGATCCCTCCAGCCCATACAGTGGGGGGGCTCTTCTGGGCGATAGAGTTCGGATGAGAGATATTGTTGGAGTTGATGGAATCTTTATCCGCAGTATGGCTACTCGAGGTTCTTTGGGAGGACTTGCCAGAGCTACAAGGGATGCTGTTAATATCTTGGATGCTTCTGGAAAGGACATAGTAATCGTGGAGACAGTGGGTGCTGGTCAATCTGAAGTAGCAATAATGAAGATAGCTCAAACCATTGTAATGGTGTTGTGTCCGGGTTTGGGAGACGACATTCAAGCTATGAAGGCAGGAACAACAGAAATCGCAGACATATTCGTCATCAATAAGTCTGACAAGCCGGAAGCAATGGAAACCGCTTACGAACTTGAAAGGGTTCTCGACTATGAAGGATTAGTTGAGAGTAAACAGGGTTGGGTACCCCCAGTAATAAGCACATCATCTACTAGGAATATTGGCATCGATCAACTTCTGAACAAGATCGAAGAACATCAGAAGTTCTTAGCAGGCATGGATCTGAAGTTATTGGATGAGAAGAGGGCAGTTATGGAATTGATTGAAACATTAAGAGTCAAGATCGAAGAGGAAGCTCTTAGGAGAGCAAAGGAGAGCCCGTTGTTTGACGGTCTTATTAGGAAGATTGCCCGAAAGAAAACGGATCCATATCAAGCAGCAAATGCTATTTTGAGGGAATATTTGAAATGAGTAAATCAAGATCAAAAAAGCAACTGAAAGAAGGTTTTGTGCATGTCTATACTGGCGATGGCAAGGGGAAGACCACGACAGCATTTGGACTTGCTATGCGTGCGATAGGGCACGGATATTCAGTCAATATAATTCAGTATCTAAAGGGAGAATATGAATACGGAGAAGTTAAGGCTTCAAAAAACCTGCCAAATCTCGAGATAAAAAGATTCGGTACACTGGATTTTGTCAATCCTGAAGAAAAATCGGAGACAGACATCGAACAGGCATGTGAAGCCTTTGACTATTCAAGAAAGGTTGTCATGAGTGGAAAGTGGGATGTTGTTATACTGGATGAAATAAATGTAGCCCTGGATTTTGGGCTTTTTCAAATAGAAGAAGTACTTGACTTGATTGAGAAAAAACCGAAAAATGTTGAGTTGGTCCTGACTGGACGGTATGCTCCGCATCAAATAGTTAAGGCCGCAAATATTGTTACCTACATGCGACAAGTGAAGCACGTATTCAACCAAGGTGTTGCACCTAGAGAAGGAGTTGACTATTGACAGCCGAAGGATGAAAAGGATTATTAGCAGGATAATCGCAGTCTCAAGGGGATTGCTAATGGACGATGAAGAACTTCCCAAAGTGTTTGTCAGACGCGCAACGGGTCTAAGAAGAGAATTGGGTTCACTTTTTGCCCTAAGCTATCCACTGAACCTTGTGGTCGGTCCTTGGATGTTCCTTTCCATACCAATAGCCTTGGTATCAAATCCTGGCGGAGACATCATAATCGCATTGGCTTTGGGGGCGGTGCCATTTATGATCTATATGATGAACGCCCTTTTTCTGGCCGTAGCTATGCCCAGATCAGGCGGTGACTATATGTGGATTTCTCGATGTGTGAACCCAGCAATTGGCTACGTATTCAATGGATTTGGTTCATTAGCCATGTCATTGATTGTGCTTGGCCTCGTTGCGTTAATCATAACGCAGATATTAGGTTTCTGCCTATTGATAATAGGCGTATCATTCATTCCTGCTTTCATTGGACCAGCGCTAGTTTTAATGTCAAATGCAATCAACATGCCCCGATTAGCCGTAGCCATTATCATTACGATTTTCTTTGTTGCAATTAATGCTCTAGGTCCTAAGCCCATGAAATGGACAAACTATACCTTCTTTGCCATTACTATGATATTCAGTGTTCTTTTGTTTTTGGTATTAGGTTTCACTAATCCCAGTCAAGTCCCCACAACATGGGATTCCGTATGGGGTTCTGGTGCCTATCAGGAAATTATTGACACAGCTGCCGCAGCAGGATGGGCCTCAGCATCATTCGATTTTGGCTCAACTCTGGGTGCTATGAGAGAACTGTATTTTCTCTACATAGGCGGAACAGCTCTAGGCTTTTTTGGAAGTGAAATTAAGGTGCCAAAGAAAAGTTTTAGTGTAGGTTATATGGGAGGGATAGTCCTAATCGTGGGTATCTATATTGGATTTTCAGCTCTGCTCCTTTCCAGATACGGAGAGTTTGTATCGATGTATTCCTATGTAATGCTGGGAGAAGTTCCAACAACAATAAATCCGTATATCTTTCCAATGGCCAATGTATTTGCTGTGTCCCTTACTCCGAACCCGATTCTTCAATTTATGTTGGCTTTGGGACCAGCCATTTGGGCTATGGCATTTTTCCCAGCCATGCTTCCAGGAATGACCAGATTGCTCTTTTCCATGTCATTTGATAGATTCTTGCCAGAACGCCTGACCAGAATAAGCGAAAAAACTCATGCCCCATATGTGGCATCTATTGTAATAGGCGTTTCTGCCATTGCCAGCATTTTTCTGTATGCTTTTGCAGGATTTATTGCCGGGGCTTTGAATGTTATCGCCATAAGTAGTATAACTCATTTTCTTCAAGGTTTAGCAAGCTTCACTCTGCCATTCTCTAGACCAGCAGTTTGGAAAAGCGGTTTCGGTTACACTCTGAAGGCGATACCAGTAATATCAATTCTTGGTCTTCTCACAATGTGCTTTAGCGGTTTCTTTATGGCCTTCTTCACAATGCTGGTGGCCGATGTGTTTTCAATAGCTGTGGGCAGCGTTTTAATAGGAATATCATTTGCAGTCTATGCGTATTACGCTTGGAAAAACCAAAAAGAAGGTATGCCAGTTAGTAAACTCCTTGGAGAGATACCTCCGGCCTAAGAAAGTCATCTATTCCAATTTTCCGCTTTTGGGAATGACCACAAATCCTTTTCTTATGCTTCCTGGTCGCTTTACGACGCTAATGCCGCTATAATCCGTGTTATACAGCTCAAATGGATATTTCGACGGCTCTCTTTCAAACTGCTTTACATATCTAGCCAGTGTTCCTATGGCCCTCTGAACCTGTTGCTTCAACCATGACTTCCTCTTAACGAACTTTTCGGGATGTTCTTCGACATACTTGTCTATCTCGTTAGAGACCTGTCGATATAGATAGGCCCTTGCCCCGATCGTTGCAGGTATCGCTATTGTCGCAAAAATCACGCCAATTACCCACGGGAGGCCAATAATGAAACTGATTGCGATCAAGAGAGCAGTAATAATAATGTTGATTATGCTCAATTTCTCAGTCAGGTCGAGGAGTTTCAACAGTTTGACGGTCTTGGGTGTGTTTGCCGGTACGCGAGACATGTCATACATGACCTGATGAAGTTCATCCCAATCTTTCTGAAGGTCTTTACCCAATGCACCCGATTTCACTAAATCTCCAATTCTTGTGGGATCCATGAATCGGTTTACTCTGTAACCGTCGAGTAGGGTGATTACTTTTCGCAACAACGTAAGATCAATCTTAGGTAAGTATTTTACTTTTGGTTTCCGTTTACGCTCACGAAGGATCCTTTCCCTGCTCATTGGAAATCCCCCTAAGATAAAGCGATCAGGAGATATTTAAAACAAATCCCTAGCCTCAGAACTGGATTTGGTTATAAAGTGTGCCGTGCTCTCTCCGGCCATTTTGTGAACTGAGACTTTGGGAATGTCTCCACGAGCTCTTATATCAGTGTGTGTTACCAGAAATATCTGTCTAAAGCTTCGATCTTCTAGGAGTTGTTCTATAACTTCAGGCCTTCTGACATTGTCAAGTCCACCTAATGGTTCATCAAGTAAAACACAGTTTATGCTCGGAGCCATCTTTGGAGCGTCTTTCAGGGGGCGGATTTTTGCCATGGTTTGTGCAATCCCTAGTCGAAGTGCCAACCCTACAGCTGTTCTGTCTCCAAAACTTAGTTGCTCCTTCCTTTTGAACATACCATCCATTTTATCCTCTACATGAAGACTTAAACCGGAACCGCTCCCCCCTCTGGCTTCGGTAGGAATAAGATCAATGTAGCCATATTGACCGGCAGTAAATCTGCTCAAATATGCTGCAGAAGCTCGTTTTATAGCACCCAGAAGACGCTTCTGAACCACAAATTGGGTAAGAAATCCCCTTATTAGCACTTTTCGAAGGTGTTCAGTGTGTTTCTGTAATTCTTTTAATTCTTCACGTTCTCTTGCCAGCTTTTCCATTTCTCTTTTCTTTAATTCCAGCTCTTTGATATGTTCATTAACGCTATCTAGTTCGCTTTTCTTGGCTTTGATCTCAGCAGTGAGTTCATGCAATCTGTTCTGTGTTCCTTGAACCAATGAACTCAAATCGGAGAAGGTTTTTGCCGAGAACTTCGAGAGCAGTTCATCTATTGAAGAGAACCCAGCTTTTTCAAGCATCTTATCTAGCTTTGATGAGTATATGCTAACAGTCTCCTGGAGTGAATCTATTCTGTCGCGAATCTCAAGAATTACATCTAATTCATTAACAGCTTGTATCAGTTCGGTGCGTTTTTGATCAAGATCGCCCGTTTTTGTGTGTAGCTTCTCATTCTCCATTTGTCTTTCAGATATATTTGATTTGTTGGAGTCAATAATTCCTTTATACTCTGAAATTATTTCATCTCTTTTCTTCAATGAAAGAGATGTATT
>JBHLPJ010000031.1:0-11807 GCA_048939565.1 Promethearchaeota archaeon | reverse complement strand
ATTTTAGTTTAGCAGCCAGTCTAAGCTCACCCGAAAAGCTTTCTTTAATGGGGCTTACTATAAAGTATCCCAGAAACATGGCCATGGTCTCGGATTTCGCTTTACCCAGAGATTTGGTCTCTAAAGTCAAAATTGATGCAAAGGCTAAAGGGAGCTTACCTGGAAAGATTCTGATCGGACCAATGACGCTCACTTGCAGGGATATGGCCGAAAGAGTCCTGATGGTTGTTTCCGATCAGATAGAGTTAAGCATTCAGCCACCTGAGTCAAATCTTCAAATCGGATTCTCGCTGCAAACCGACGTCGTTTCTGTTGGCGAAGAAGTCGAAGCTTTTGTGGATTTGAGTAATAAGAGCAAAGGCGAGGCAGTCAACATTACTGCCAAATTAGACATTCCTGAAGAAATTGAAATCATCCAAGGCACTACTGAAAAGAGAATACACGCCTTGGCACCCGGTGAGAGAATGAGTTTCCCAATGGTGCTCCAACCAAACAAAGCTGGAGATTTTCAGATTGTGGCCCAAGTTACTTTTGATGGTCCCAAAAAAAGCAATCAAACTAATCAAGCTCCCTCTGTTGAGCTGAAAGTCAAATGAAAAACCAGTGAGATCATCTCCGAAAAACTTAAAAACAAAGTTCAAGGGTAGTGTCTTCAATTTTGCTCAGTATGACGTAAGAAAATTCCCTATAGGAATAAAATTTACAGCAAGATTTATATTAAGGTCTTCTGTGCATAACTATCGCTTGGGAATTGGCCCCAAAATATTTGGAAAACGGCTAATTGAAGAGAAGGGAAAAGAATTGAAGAATATCTTAGTAGGAGAGTTGAAACAACCAGCATTAGAAGATCAAAGAATGGAAATCTGTGAAAGGAAGGGTATAGGTCATCCAGATACCATATGTGACGCCATAATGAACAGGGTTTCCGTAGAGCTTTCCAAGGAATATTTGAAGCGATTCAACGACGTCCTGCACCACAATATAGACAAAGGATTGCTTGCAGCGGGAGAAACAAAGACGAATTTCGGAGGAGGCAAAGTTACAAAACGTATGCTTCTTGTTTTTGGCGACAGAGCTACCTTTGAGGTTGGAGGAGAAGAAATCCCGGTCGAGGAGATAACCATAAGAACTGCTAAAGAATGGTTCAGAGACAATCTTCGATTTGTGGATCCAGAGGAGCACGTGAATTATCAGATTGAACTAAAAAGGGGTTCTGAAGCACTGACCGACATATTCAAGAGGAAAGGTAAATTCAAAGGAGCTAACGACACATCTGCAGCCGTAGGTTTTGCGCCGATGACTGAAACGGAAAAGATCGTTTTGAACCTCGAGCACTTCCTGAATTCCGAGAAATTTAAGAAGAACTATCCTGAATCCGGAGAAGACATAAAGGTCATGGGATTGAGAAAGAATAATGAACTTTTCGTTACAGTTGCAATGGCTTTTGTTGATAGATTTGTGGAAAGCGAGGATTCGTATTTCAAGAGAAAAGACGAAATCTTGGAAGAAATCGAGAAATTCGTTAAACCCAATGTAAGTATGGAAAAGGTTAACTGCTTCCTTAACACCTTAGACCAACGAGGCAGAGGAGTGGGTGGAGTGTATTTGACTGTTGTCGGTACTTCTGCCGATGGCGCTGATTGTGGACAAGTTGGGAGAGGAAATCGGCCAAACGGTGTAATTGCACTAAATCGACCTTCTTCTGCGGAGGCCGCAGCAGGCAAGAACCCAGTTAGTCATGTCGGCAAAATATACAATGTAATAAGCTACAGAATAGCTGATCAAATCCATCAGAAAGTCCCTGGGGTGAAAGAAGCATATGTCTGGCTCCTAAGCCAAATAGGTAATCCCATCAATGAGCCGCTGATAGCATCGGCCCAGATCGTTCTGGAAGAAGGAGCCGGACTTGGCAGCATTTCAAAAGAGGTTGCTAATGTAGTTGAGGATGAATTGGATAACATAAATAAATTCTGCAATGACTTGGCATATGGCAGAATTTCAGTATACTAGAGTTTTGAGATAATTAGGATCAAACAGTTATCCTGAGAGTTTAATTGTTTCCCATTTTATTCGCTTCTGCTCCAATGCCTTCCTTATTTTCCTCTGCTCAGAAGTCAGTGCTGCATCTCCGGTCTTTATATCCATCAAGACGACCGTAATCGGTCTATCTATTCTGCGATCTTTTACATCAGTATAGCCATCAAAGATTACATAGTCAATTGGAGAACCTATGAATCTGGCGTCAGCAGGATTGTATTTGAACTCTGCAAGAAATGGAATCATCTGTTCAGCAATTCTGCCTTTGAGACTTGCCCTGCTCCTTCTTAATACATCGTCTCTAAGTTGGGCCTCCATTTCCATGAATCTTTTCTCAGCCCTTATTTCAATTTCGCGTTTTATCAATCCTCTCTCTCGAAATAGGACTATGATGAATAAAGCGAGAATTATGATGATTGCAGTCAGAGCAATTGTTAAGACGTCCATGAAGACACCTCATCTGCTAGTGGCGTTATGTTGCATTTAAGCCTAACTGAGCTAGGAATGGAGTCCAAATCTTGATTTGTCTTCATTTTCTGAGCAAAAAGTATATGGACAAGTAATTCAATATTTGAATAAGGTTATTAGAGGGGGTATTTGTGGAAATAGATTTTTGGACGTTTGATGTAGGACAGATAATTAAAGACGAAACTCCTCAAGTTCTGCTCTGGGGTATAGATACAAAAGGACAGAGAACTTTGGTTATCGATGACAGGTTCAGACCATACTTTTTCGTTTTACCAAGTGAAGGGGCTGACCCACATTCGTTGACTGATATTATCATGGCACAATCGAGTCCCAAATCTCAAATAGTGAATGTTGAAGTTGTAACCCGAAAGCTCTTTGGCAAACTTCTGAGGGTTCTAAAGGTCACCCACCAGAATCCTGAAGACACCCAATTACTTGCCGGGAGGATTTCCAAAGAAAAAGCTGTGAAGAGATGTTATGAAACAGACATAAGATTCTATACCAGATATCTGATCGATAACGATATAGTCCCGTGTCAGTGGTATAAAGCTGATGTAGAGAGAGTGAAAGAACCTTCAGGAATTGTTGTAGACACGGTTTATCGGCTCTTAGAAACTCCCACACCATCCACCAAGGAAACGATTCCTGACTTAAGGATTCTGGCTTTTGATATGCTGGATTATGTTTCAACAGGTATCATGAATCCAGAAAAGGATCCTGTAATCGTACTAAGCACCGTCACAAACACCGGAGAGCAAAAACAATTTGTTGCAAAGAATCATGATGATCGCCGTCTATTACAGGAATTTGTAGACCATGTTAGGCAATTCGATCCGGATTTTATACTAGGATATTATTCGAATTTTCATGATTTACCTTTCATCACAAAGCGAGCAAAAGTATTGAGGGCCAATCTTGCTCTTGGTAGAGATAGTTCAGAACCTCATCCAAGCATTTACGGTCACTACTCGATTGCGGGGAGGGCCAATATTGATATGTATGATTCAGCTGAACTGATAGCTGCTGTTAAACTGAAAACTCTAGAGAATATAGCAGATTTCCTAGAAGTCATACCACGAAAGAGCCGTACCATTGTCGATGATATTCAAATAGCAAAGCACTATGATGATGAAAGACTGAGACCTAAGCTCATAAAATACTCCAGAGAAAATTCCGAATCTATTAAGGGAATAGCTGAGAAACTACTGCCATCAATTATCTCAATGGCTCAAGTCACCGGATTACCGCCCGATCAAGTCATGCGGGCAGGCGCAGGTTTTAGGATAGAACACATACTTCTTCGAGAGGCACATCGTGCCGAAGAACTGGCGCCGAACAGAGCTGAACACCCTCCAGCCCCATATGTTGGGGGATTCGTTCTCGAACCTCAGGAGGGTATACATGATGATATTTCAATCTTTGACTTCGGTTCTCTGTATCCAAGCCTTATGATTAAATACAATCTCTCCCCAGATACATATTTATCGCCCAAAGAAGAATTCTCTGGAGAAGAAATCACGACACCCGAGGTTGAGCATAGATTCAAAATAGAGCCTCCAGGCTTCTATAAACGAATTCTGGAGAAGCTGCTCAGAGCTAGAAAAGAGATAAGGAATAAAATGAAAAGAATAGATCCAAGTAGCATAGACTACGCAGTGCTTAACGAAAGGCAGAAAGCGGTAAAAATCATTACCAATGCTGCTTACGGATATTGTGGTTGGAGAGGAGCCAGATGGTATCTCAAACCTGTGGCAGAAGCAACCGCTGCTTGGGGCCGAAATGTAATAAAGAAGACTGTTGAAATTGCTGAGAGGATTGGGTCGACCGTCATATACGGTGATACTGACAGTATCTTCATTTTTCATGAACCCAGAAAGATAGAGGAATTTGTAAAGAGGGTCGAGGATGAGCTTGGACTGAAGATTAAGCCTGATAAGATTTACTCGCGAATACTATTTACAAAAGCCAAGAAGAGATATGCAGGACTTCTCAAAGATGGGGGCCTCGATATTACCGGTTTTGAGGCTGTAAGAGGTGATTGGCCCTCGGTCGCAAGAGAAGTCCAAGAGGAAGTAATTCGGATTCTACTAAAAGATAAAGCTGTCAATGAAGCCATAAGATACGTAAGGAGCTTTATTGAAAGAATACAATCACATGAAATTCCATATGAAAAATTCGTAATATGGGAGACCTTGACAAAATCTCCTTCAGAATACAAAGTCAGGACGCCTCATGTTAGTGCGGCAATAAAATTGATAGAAGCTGGCGGAAGACTTGAAGAAGGATCAAAAATTGGCTATGTTGTCTTAAGAGGTGCAGGTCGGTTATCTGATCGTGTAGCACCCTATAATCTCGCCAGTGAAGAGGAGCTGGACATCGAGTACTATATAAACAGTCAGATAATTCCTGTTGCCATGAGGGTACTGGAAATTTTTGGCGTAACAAAGGGACAGCTTCTTGGAACGTCTCAGCGGTCCTTGGATGAGATTTTTGGCAACAAGGAAGTGCGATAGCCGTGTGTGCTCAGTCAGGCTGAATCATAACTCCGATAAAGGGAAATTAAAGCTTATTTAACTGGAATTGCATATAACTGGGATACTCCATCAGGAGAGGACACTTAATGTCTGCAGATGATCATTTCGAAAAAGGTAACGAATACTTTGAGCAAGAACAATACAAGGAAGCCATTAAGGAATATAAGAATGCACTAAAGGCTGATCCAACATTCTATTCAGCATGGGTTGGTTTGGGACTTACTTATGGCGAATTGAACGAATATAACAGAGCTATTGAGTGCTTTCAGAAAGGCACGAAAATAAATCCCGATGAACCAATAGCGTGGTTTGGTTTGGGCACGGCTTTCGGAGAACTCAAAGAATATAGGAAAGCAATTGAAAACCTCGATAGAGTCTTGGAAATCAATCCTGAAGATGCTAATGCCTGGTCACTGATAGGGTTGGCCCACAAAAGCCTTGAAAACTACGAGAAAGCAATTGAATGCTACCAAAATGCTGTGAAGTTTGATCCAGATGATTCCGAAACACTGTTTGAGTTAGGGTTGACATATGGAATATTAGGGGATTACAGGAATGCCGGCGTTTGCTATCAAAGAGTATTGAAAATTGATTCCGGAGACCCCAGCACATGGCATAATCTGGGATGGAACTATAGAAGACTTGGTGAGCATAATAAAGCGATAGAGTGTTATGAAAAAGCCCTGGAGATTGATTCAAACAACGCCGATGGGTGGTACGAACTCGGATTGGCATACGGATCCCTTGGTGCGCACAAAAAAGCCATTGATTGTTATCAGAAAACGATTGAGGTGGATCCAAAGTATGCCGAGGCATGGGAAAGCATAGGGTTTGCCTATATTCTCCTCGGAGAGAAGGAAAAGGCTATTGCCTTTTTTCAAAAGGCTGCAGATATAAATCCCGATGATGCGGGTATTTGGACTTCTATAGCCCTTTATCATGCAGAGAGAGGTGAGTACAAGAAAGCGATGAAATACCTTGAAAAATCGTTGGAAATCGATCCAGAATTTACAGAAGCATGGAATTTCCAGGGATTAGGTTATGCAGATCTAGGAGATTTGGGAAGTGCCGTTGAGTCTTTTCAAAGGGCAACAAAAACAAATCCAAGATTTGGTGATGCTTGGTATAACTTGGGGTGGACTTACGGAAGATTAGGAAACTACACCAAAGCAATTGAGTGTTATAAGAAGGTATTGAAGATAGATCCGAATCACTCAATTGCCAAGAAAGCATTGGAGGAAGATTTAAGGAGGCATCCCAAGTATCGTGAGGAAAAACGAGAGGCTCCCCCCCTGAAAGTTAAAGAAGCCCCACCCATCAAAACCAGCCTATTTGAAGACAGAATTAGAGAACATGCAGAATATCATAGCGAGAAAGAAAGAAAGACTTTAAAGGAAACAGGGGCTCAAATCGGACCATCATCAACTGGCAGCACACAAGAGATTTATTGCTATCATTGCAACAGTCCCATCAAGATCTTTCTCCCCCCAGAGGTGCTAGCTGGTAGGGATCAGCTTCAAACTGTAAAAACATGTACTAATTGTAGGAAAAGAACATCTATTGCTGTCTTAATGGTTGACGGAAAGCTAAACTGGCAAATAGGAGAAAGTACGTGATTCCTCCTCCAATGGTGACGCCAACAATATCACCATCTTTTGATCTACTGCCAAGAAAAAAACAGAATGTAGAAATCCCCGCTGCTGGATATTCATCTTGATTGATAGCAGGATTTGTCGAAATTCGGAACAGAAGTGGTTTTGGGGTGAGGTTATGATTCGTAAGTCATATGGCGAATTTATGAAAAATCTTGTGAGCGGCAGATTTGCATTTACAGGCGAGATCGAGCCTGGAAAAACGGCAGATTTGACTAAGGCTATCAAAGCGGGCAGATTGCTCAAAGGAAGTGTTTTGGCAGTCAACATTACCGACTGCCCCATGGCTTCCGGTCACATGAATAGTCTGGTTCCTTCTTATGTCATTCAAAAGGAAGTGGGAATTGAGACGATCTATCAAGTTACATGCCGCGATAGAAACAGAATAGCTATTTTTGCAGACTTGTTGGCTGCAGGAGCCCTTGGAATTGTAAATGTATTGGCCCTATCAGGAGATTATACAACTCATGGAGATCTTCCCGAGGCCAAACCCGTATTCGATCTTGACTCTATAAGTCTCATCCACATGATAAGAAAGATAACAGACGAAGGAAAAGATCTTGGGGATAATGAAATAGAACAACCTCCCAAGTTCCATGTAGGCGCTGTCGCTAATCCTTGTGCCAATCCGATAGAACCGGAGATAGTCAAGATTGAGAAGAAAGTGAACATGGGTGTTGAATTCATCCAGACACAGGTTGTCTATGATATAGAGACAGCTAGAGAATTCTTGGACAATGTTAAACATCTGAAGGTTCCTATTCTAATAGGCATTTTTCCGCTTAGATCCTCCAAAGCGGCACTGTGGATGAATCAACACTGTCCGGAAGTCAACATACCAGTTGAATTTATGGATAAACTGCGCCGAACCGAGAGAATAAGAGATAAAAACCTCCAAGAATCTCGCTGCAAAGATATTAATATTCAATATTTTGGGCAGTTCGTCAAAGAGTTAAGAAAGAACACAAAAGCCGCTGGTTGTCACATAATGGCAGCCGGATTTGAAGAGATAACAAGACCCATAGTAAAGGCTTCCGAAATGGAATAAGTTTATAAAATGCTTGATTATCATTATTTCTATCTTTCTATCATCAAGGGGATTCTTGATCATGGTAGCACCAAAAGATATGCAAACGACTCCAGTTGAACTGGCTTTGCTTTCTGAAGGTCCGCGAGAGATCTTGCTATGGGCACCTTTGTCCAATCTGGAACGGCTTGGTATTCTAAGAACGAAGAGAATAGAATATACACTGACGGGAGACATTGAAGGAAAGAAAGAAACTCACACTTTTTCTGAAATAATGTATGCGTTCTCGGATCAATTCATCAGATTATTACAGGTAGCTCTTAACGAGAAAAAAGCCAAGAAAATTGTGAAGCTACTGTACAACAAAACTTGGTCTTGTTTTGACAATTTGGATGATAAGAATGCAAAAGAAATTGATTGCTATTGCACAATCATGGATAAGAAGAAAGGCCCAATTGTAGGAGGAGTCATCAAGAACATGGTCGGTGATAGCAATATGACGCCATGTGAGGCGGTTCTAATCATGGCACTGGCGCGTCCAATCTTGCCAATAGATGATGATAAGATTGGAAGGAGATATACAGCGGGAGGAGAACTCTACGCAAGCATTCTGACAAAATTCCTCGAGTTTCTGCCTGGAGATTGGATCGATAAACGAGCGGTAAGTTTTGAGAATGCCATTAATCGTGTTGTTGAGTGGCTTTGCGTTCGAGGTCTTCTTGATGACGATTCTTCAGAGCCAACAAAAGAAGGATTAAAGGTCAAAAGCGATGCTTTGACAAAACTAAAAAGCATCATCAATTCTGGGGATAAACAGACGATTGATTATTACAGGCCTTGGCTTCTAGCAACAGGGCTTGAATCGCCCAAGGTCATGCGTGAAAGGGTGCCAATTGACTGGTTTATGCTTGCATTTGCGACCCTACACATGGAATTCTGCTCAACAAACAAAGATGGAGACTGGTATATAATTCAAAGAAACCTCGGAAGCGGATCAGGCCAGCCCCCTTACATGAATAGGTTATACGGGGTTCAAAATCGGAATAAATGTCTTAAGTTGATAAAGCCGCTGGATCAAGAGACTGAAGAGACAGTGTTTGAAAGAATGGGAATCATAATCAGATAAGTTTTAAATCTGTAATTTGAGCCCCCATAATCTCTCTGCAAGTGTCTTTATGTACCCTCCATTCTCGAGTCTGGCAACCCATCCTGCAGGAATATCCCGGAAACCATGATACGCACCAGCCATGGCCCCAGTCATTGCTCCAATTGTGTCGGCATCACCCCCCAAGCTCACGGCATAAATCACGGCTGATTTGAAGCTGCTGAGATGAGACAGAAAAGAATATATTGAGGTAGGAACCGAATTGAATGCCTCAATACCGTTTCCGAGTTCTTTGATGACCTCCCTCTTATGGGGAGTTCCACTCAAGAGGTTCCGAATTCTTTCGAGCTTCTGCTGATAGATCGGATTTGAAATCAGTTTCTTGAGTTCATCTAGGACTCTTAGTTGTTCTAAAGAAGGTGGCACTTTCTTTAAGGCCAGAGCAATGGCATAGGCCTGCAGAACAGCCCCTTCTTTTCCTAGTTCGTGAGAGTGGGTAATTTGGCTAGAGGAGTATGCGACTGACCTCATTTGGCTAAAATCGTTATGGTAAAAAAGCCCAACAGGAGCGATTCTCATTGAAGCTCCATTCCCGAATGAACCGCTTCCCCCGAATAGGTTCATGCTTGCCCTATTCCAGCTTTCCCCTGACATTATTAGATTGAAGACGCGTGGCGGACCCAAACCATATCCCCTCGTCGGATCGAAGTTTTTTATGAAAGTTTGAGCCATGTGTTCACCATCGAATGCTCTCTTTTCTATAAGGGATTCGGCCATTCCTATCATCATTTCTGTATCGTCTGTGTATCTTCCCTCGAATTCTAGATCCTCAGTTTTTGATATTCCTAAGCCCTCTCTAGGGCGTCCTAGCGCATCTCCTATTGCAGAACCTATCATACAACCGAGGAACTTTGATTTTAGGATTTCATCATCCAAATGATTCGCCTCAGGACCTAAGATAAATCTCCGCAAGCGCAGAATACTTCATGGATAATACTGTATAGTTCATCCAGTCCTTCTCCCGTCCTAGCGGAAACCTTGACTATACGTGAACTTCCTTTCACAGAGGAGATTGCTTTTAGAAGGCTGAAGATCAGATCCTTTATTAGACCTTCACTTTCAGACTTGATAACAGCTTCAAGGTAACTTGGATCGTCGATCAGTCTGTCGAGATCTTCTCTGACTTTCATATCGGACTTGGTTAGGGCCATGATAGTGGGGATGCCCAGATATAGTTCTACTGCATTCGCGAGCAGTTCGGCAACAACCAATCCTGATGGATTTGATGCAAAAGTTGCATCCAACATAAAAATGGCTATGACTCGTCCCAGCTTTTCCAATCTTCTCAATAACTCAGGGCCAGCTTCATGAAATAGAAAAACTTCCATCTGTCCAGGAATGTCAACAAGAATGTGCTCCGCTTTCAAAATGGATATATTTCTTATTATTTTGTTTGATTCTTCTTTCATGAGCTGAACTGCCCGGATTATGGCTGCATTTGGGCCTATTCGTTCTTCTCTCATGATTTCTCCAACAGTAAACATGGTTCTGATATCAAAATTAGGTTGGTATGGAAGATTTTCGCATCCGGGATCGAAGTTGACATAATTGGCTGTATATCCAGCCTCTTCTAGCCATTTACCCAAAGCGTGTGCAAGGGATGTTTTACCCGAGCCCGCTGGACCAATGAATACAGTATAAAGCGCAGGTTGCTTTAATTTGCTCAAAGCTATCACTCTCTCTTTGATTGTCAAGGAGAACATACAAGCAAATATAGGAGCTCTTTGAAGGAACGATCTTAGCCCGACTTAATCGAAGTAGGTTCCGCATTTTATGCAGAATCTGGCTTCTGGAGGATTGCTGGTGTTACAATTATCACAGGTTTTGCCGCCTTCTATTTTGGGGAAAGGTTCCGGTGGAGGCCTCAGCACCCGTCTTCTTGAAGGTCTCGTCGGAGGTTTGAATGTATCTGGCTGTATTTGTGTTCCGCAGTGAAGACAGAATTTTGAATAGGCATCGTTCATCGTGCCACACTTGGGGCATCTTCTGCTTGAGTATTCTCTCAGGAGGCTTTCTGAGGGTCTTTGCTCCCAGTGCGCGAACACTCCCATTAGTGTAAGTCCTGCCCCGGGAACTAGGAAGATCACACCGACACCCAGCAGAATGAAGTTCATTGGAAAATAGAATCCCAACGCTGGAAACATCGATAGTCCTATGCAAGCAAAACCGATTATGACCAAGACAATTCCGTAGGGAAGTACTTGTTTTGGATCCATATTTTTTCCCTCTCGAATTAATAATTAGCTAAGCCTTGAGATATTTAATTATATCTATGCTGTTCTACACTCAGGCTTCAGCGAAGCATGACTGGCTAATTATGAATGGGAAAAGAATCTATAAACGAAATTCTGTCCCGACCACCCCTAAAGTATGCGATGGATGTCTTACCATTGTTCTATTGAAGTTAAAGCCTGTACAATGCATTCCACACGTAATATCGGGGTTTAAGCTTTCAATAAATCTTACTGCTTCTTCGATGTTTTGATCACTTTCATATTCCTTATGGAAACCTCCGATAATAGCATATACTTGATCTATGCCAGTTGTATTCTGACCATGCCGTATAATATTGATAAGTCCGGTATGAGCGCACCCAGTGAGAACAACTAATCCTTTACCCTTTATGTTAATGTAGATTGATGTTTCGTCCCTAAATGTGTGTTTCTCAAACTTGTCTATACCTTTCGCCAAGTAGAATCCTCTTGATACTTCGCTTTCATCAAGAATCTCAATCTCTCCACTAGTTATTAAACCATCATACAATTTTACTGGTTTATTTGTTTTGATAATCCTTACCTTTTGCTGATTCGCAAGTTTTGCAATCAAGTCTTCATTAAGACGCGGCAACTTTCTGTTTACTCGAAGCCTCCCTTCCTTTTCTAATTTCTCCAGAGAAGCACCTAATTCTTCAGCGGGAATCTCCT
>JBHLPJ010000138.1:0-3715 GCA_048939565.1 Promethearchaeota archaeon | reverse complement strand
GTCTGCCAGTTCTTCACGAGATCTATTCCGATCTGATTCATTCGGCATTGACAGGTCTACTGATGGGTCAAGTGCGAGAACTATACGACTCTTGTTATCTTCTGACGCTTCCCATAATCTTTGCAGGAATTCAGACATAGAGATCCCTAATCTTCTATAATAGGTACTTTACGCATATATTTTCTTTTAGCTAATTCATTAGAACATATGTTCCAATTTTTCCTGCAAAATCTTTATTTTATTGTTCAACGCTTAGACCTAGATAATGGAGTGACCTGAAAGTGGCGACTTACTGGAGAGGTATTGAAATTTCTAGACTTTTAGTATTTGTCACCGCACTGTTCCTCCCTATCTATTTCATAATCCTGATGTTTTTTGGTCCGCGAGTTATGCCACCGCAATTCTTAGGAAGCGAGTTTCTGAGTATCTTTTTTGAATATGTGATTATGCCGATTGTCTTTACTTCGCCATGGTTGCTCTTCATCTATATATATAGAAATCGTCTTGCAAACACCTTTGAGATATGGAGAGAAAAGACGACCATTGTGCCCCTAAGATGGATAATATTCTATGGGATAAACACTTCATTTGTGGCCTTATTCTTTCTGCTCCCCTTTGCTTCACCACCCTTAGGTGTGTTCATGAGCGCGGTAGCTGCTTGGAGAGTTGTTTTGGCCTCGGATTTTGCCTGGAATCGCAGCAGAAAATCTCTTGTAGGATACACTATATTCGTTCTTGCTATTGTCTCCGCCGTTCCAATTCTTCTACTAATCCTGTTTTACCCGGCTTATCTACCTATTTGGAACTGGATTACTATTGCCTGGAGTGATTCAATCAATCTGCTATATGCCTTCTCAATCTGGATTGTGAATTCCATCACGATTGGCTCGTTTGTCTGGTTTCTCGGAAACCTGCTGAGGCGTCAACCCATTTCTGAGGCTTTAGAAGTAACCGGGTGGAAGGTCAGAGTATTCGATTCTTTTCTCTTTTGCACGTTTGCATTTCTTTGGTTACCTCAGTTAGGAAATATGCAGTTCTTATTCGATTATATTAACCCGGCTTCCCTTGGAATTATGGGAATTGTTATTTTGCTGAGGTTGAAATGGGGGGAAGTTGGAAGAGGTGCGACCGCCTTGGGAATCTTGGTTGGCGCAACATTCCTTTTCATAGAAATCTTTTACAGATTCAACCTAATGGCTATGACTGTATCGATCGTAGTCGCCGCCTTAATGTTCTTTTTAACTTTTGTATATTGCTTTGCTCAAGCTTCAGAAGAAGAATTCTGAGATTACTCCTTTTGCTTTCTTCTTTTTCGTCTCTTTGGTTTGGGGATCTTGGATTCCAAATCTGATAGTTTTTGATCTATCTTGCCCAGGTTATCTTCAAAACCTTGAATTCTTTCGCTAAGAGAATCAATCTTAATGCTCAGAGCCAGGATTTTTTCGGATTTCTCTTCCGATATCTTCATCGACGTGTTCACTTCATCTCCAATTCGACTCAAAGCTTCTCTTAAGTCTTTGACTTCACTAGCAGGGACGGTTTTTGCAATTCTCTCATTGATCGCATCTATCTGACTTCTCAGATTTTTGAAGGCATTCAGCCTTTCCTGATAGTCCCTAAGAGCGGTTTTTAGATCTCCTTGTGCATTTTTGATTTTTTTGACCTCGGCAGGCAGACTCTCAAATTCCCTTATTGATGATTCGTGAGCTTTGACCTGTTCCACGACACTCGGAATAAGATCTCTCATCGAAGGAGCGGGAGCTTCTGAATGAATCTCCACTGCTACTGACGGCTTTTCCTCTGTTTTGGGCTTTTCTGAAACGACTTCTGCAGTAACAACGGGAATGGCTTTGGGTATCTTTGCCAACCAATCGAATATGTTCAGTGCAAGTTGGGAGTTTTGTGGTGTATCAATACCTCCTAGTCCTTCGGTACGGAACATTTCGTATGTTCCGATTGCAACTACTGCTCCCAATCCATATTCGGTTACTGCGATTATGGGAGCAGATTGCGGATTAGCTATGCGGTTTGAGAATGCAATAGGAACAGCATTGCCCGATACTGTTAAGCTGCAGCCAGCTCGATAACAGACTTTCCCTATTTCTTTAACAATTTCGTGTTTTTTAAAATCAGTTATTATCGGGACTGTATCTATTCCCAGGTTATGTCTTGAATCAGTCACTTGATTATTATTGAATCTTATTCCAAAGGTGGAACTTATATTGTTTAGATTTGTCATATGTCCTCGGTCGCCGCCAGCATCAGACATAATTAGTAATCCACCGCCCATATCAACAAACTTGATTATGTCCTGGACTTCGTTTTGCCGAAACTTGGAAAGATCAGGTCCCGCTATGACAAGAATACTGAAATCTTGAAGCTTCTTCAAGACTATGGGAAAATCAATGATGCTGGAGCAACTGAATCCTTCCTCTTCAAGTTTCCTCCTCAATTTTAAATAGGTCGTTTGAAGTTTGCCCCCTTCGTTATGAGTTTCATCAAAAGCTATCCTTATGGGCGTGGTCATACCTAATTCCTCTCAAGTCTATTAATGGTCTTCAAGCTAAATATATGTTACCTATGAAGAACATTTTTATATTGCTCTCAGAAAATACATCAAAGCGGTTTTACTCCGATTTCTCCAGTCGTTCCTCCTGCAACTGCTGTAATTAGTTCAAATGACTTTGCTAATCCCTCCTTCAGGATTTGTTCTTCGATGGCGGGCACTCCGTAAACAACAAGCAAAATGTCTTTTGTCGATTTGGTAACCTTTGAATTCTCAGCATCCCTATGAGGATAAAGGCCCAATATTTGCATTTCATCAGTAAGAACAGGCTCTTTGCCTGTCAACTTCTGAGGAATCCTTTTTCCTATAGCCACGAATGTTTCATTGATTCTTGAGAAGCGAACCCTCAGGGGAGGTTCCAATCTATCAAGATCGTATGCACTGAAGGCCAAACACGTCTCGACAGATGCCAGATTGCATGCGTCAACGACGTTCAATATTCTAGGAATCCCGTTGCCTCTAATCACGCGGCGTATTAAAGCCTCACCAGCCGGTCTTATCTTTGTTGGATCAATATCTAGTCGCCAGTAGAAGTCTCGATAAGCCCTGATGATTGGCTCGTCCTTCAGACTTTGAAGCTTGTATCTTGCTCTTACGTTTCTGAGAACCGTTTTCTCAAGGCCATCCAACACTTTTTCACTGCGCTTCACTACTGCATTTCTAATCGTTCCCAAGGCAATCTTCAAATCAGGCAATTGACGAAGAAGCTTCCTATCCCAAACAACTTCCATTCTGTGCCCCTCTTCAGATTGTAGAGGTCGATTCAGCACTTCTCTCATCCGTATCTTACCCCAAGATTCAGCAGTAGAAGTCTCCCACGATCCTAATTCTTTCACCACAATTTGGGCAGCAACCCTTCTCATCTATCTTGTTCTTAGACACACCAAGAATATGTCTTTCGATGAGGGTCTCTTTACACCGGGGGCAATACGTATTCTCGGCCGGGTGATTGGGTACATTTCCAATATAAACATATTTTAATCCCTCTTCGTAGCCTATTTCTCTTGCCCTCTCCAATTTTTGAATCGAAGGTGGGTTTTCCGCAAAATCATGTGCCGGGAAGTACCTCGTCAAATGCCAAGGCGTTTCTGCTGCTAATTGCTCTTCGATTCTTCCGGCAATAGATCTAAGACATTCTTCTCCGTCATT
>JBHLPJ010000030.1:0-11995 GCA_048939565.1 Promethearchaeota archaeon | reverse complement strand
TCCGAAGTGATTCAAGTGAGCTCAATCTTCGAAGCGCTAGGGTATCTCATACACAGAAGGCTCATAGACAAAGATTTTGTTTGTGATGTTATCAGCGAATCAACCATGATGACTTGGGAAAAGGTCAAACCTATGATAGATAACGCTAGAGAACAGCTAGGTCAGCGAAGATCGGGTGAATATCTTCCTGTATTCAAATGGTGGGAATACTTCTATAATGAAGTGAAAAAAAGCTGTACTAGTTACCATACTAGTACACAGTGAACCGCTCCCAACTTCCGCAAGGAGCTTCCTGCTTCATCCATTCCCCAACGGGATATGTCTAGCAAGCCCTACGGGCAGTTCCTGCCCTGAATCTTTACGTTTGCGAACTGGTGAGTTTACCTCGACTCAATTCCATATGCTTGTCGTGAAAATAGGTATTTAAGCTCCTCGCAATTCATCTCCTCCATTTCGGAAGGAGTCCTCTTACGGAGAAGAAGATAAGCGATATAAAGTCAGTTACTAATATCACTAAGAAAGGGTAATCTAAAATAAATGAATGGAAATGATGTTTTCTCAGTATTCATTTGGGGTTGAGGTATTTTGAGAAAAATAACAGCTGTTCAATATGGTTTAGGACCAATAGGTTGTATGATTGCCCGATTAGCCAGCAAAAAAGGAATTGAGATCATCGGTGGAATTGACATCGATAAGCAAAAGATGGGAAAAGATGTTGGTCAGGTTATTGGAATAGAGCCTCTTGGTGTAGAAGTTACCAGTAATGCCGCAGAATTCCTGTCAAAAGCGAAACCTGATGTAGTTTATCTGACCACTGTGTCAAATCTTAAGAACCTCATGCCTCAGCTCGATCACTGCCTCGAAGCCGGTGTAAACGTGATTTCTACATCAGAAGAACTCGTCTATCCATACGCTCAACATCCAGAGTTGAGCATCAGAATAGATGAGAAAGCAAAAGATAGAGGCATCGTAATATTGGGCACAGGAATAAACCCCGGCTTTCTTTTCGATACATTCATTATATCCATGACCAGTATTTGTGAAACTGTCAATAGAATCAGAGGTTTGCGCATACAAGATGTTGCAAAAAGAAGACTATCCCTTCAACGGAAGATTGGGGCAGGTCTTTCCAAAGAGAAATTTGAAACCCAGATCTTGAACAAAAGGGGCCATGTTGGCTTTGTCGAATCTATAAGAATGATCACGGACTCTCTGAAGTGGAAAGTGGAGAAAATCGTTCAAGAAATGGAACCAATAATAGCAGAAAAGAACGTGAAGAGTGACCACATAGAAGTTGAGTCAGGCAAAGTTGCTGGAATCAAACAGACAGCAAGGGCCCATGTGGGCGAACAAGAGAGGATAGCTCTTGAAATACAATTCTACATAGGCGCTAAGGACCCTCACGACTCCATAACTGTAGAAGGATCACCAACGATAGAATTCCGGAACAAGAAAGGGATAGATGGTGATATCGGGACAACCGCTCTAGCTGTGAATATGACATCAGCAGTCATTGAATCATCTCCAGGACTAAAAACCATGCTTGATTTTCCCGTTTCATCTGGCATTCTTAAATTATGATTCCCTAAAAGGGAGGTAAACTAATGGAAGAATTTGAAGAATATGAGAAGATGACTCCTGCCTCTAAGAGATTACATGAAAAAAGCAAGAGACTGTTTCCTGGTGGTGTAAGTCACAACATACGCTTTTTCCGTCCCCATCCCTTCTTTACAAGTAAGGCTCAAGGAGCTTACCTGTGGGACGAAGATGGGAATAAATACATCGATTTCTGGATGGGCCATATGGCTTGTATTCTAGGACATGCACATCCCGTTGTAGTAAAGGCCATCAAGGAAATACTGCCTTTCGGGATACACTGGGGAACTGTTAATAAGATTGCCCTAAAACTAGCTGAAACCGTGAATAGCCTTGTGCCATGCGCTCAAATGGTGAGGTTCTGCAATTCAGGTACCGAAGCCACAATGTATGCTACTCGCATAGCAAGAGCGTTCACAGAGAGGAATAAGGTACTCAAAATGGAGGGGGGCTGGCACGGAGGTAATACCGATCTAATGATGGGAGTCGGTCCTCCATACAACAAGCCTGATACTATAGGCCTTCCTTACAAAATCTCCGATTGTATCAAACTTGCTCCCTTCAACGATATCCAGAACACCATGGAGATTCTCAGAAGTGTTAAAGATGAATTGGCTTGCGTGATTGTTGAGCCAGTTTTGGGGGCCGGCGGCATAATTCCCGCAGACAAAGAATATCTAAAAATGCTAAGAGAAATGACCAGGGACTGCGGCGCTCTTTTGATTTTTGATGAAGTAATAACTGGCTTCAGACTTGGTTTAGGCGGCGCTCAACAGCATTACAATATTGCTCCCGATATGGCAACCTTAGGGAAAATACTGGGTGGGGGCGCCCCAATAGGCGCAGTGGTAGGGAAGACAAAGATCATGAAGATAGTGTCTCCCGTTGAAAGAGGAAATGGTAAGGTTTGGATTGGTGGTGGAACATTTTCCATGAATCCCCTTACAATGTCTGCCGGTCTTGCCACTCTGAATTTTCTGAAAGCCAATCCAGATATCTATCACAGAATAGGCAAACTGGGAGAGGAAGTTCGACAAGAGTTAGATAAGATTTTTGCCAACCATGGCATGATGGCTAGAACAACCGGTATTAAGTCGTTATTCCTGATACACTTCCTAAAGAAACATATAGAACTCAAGAATCCCCGTCAGTACCAGGATTTTGTAGATCGAGAAAGAGAAGGAAAATACTATCATAGCCTTTTGAAACATGGAATCTTCTTTCTTCCAGGGCACAGTGGTTCGATTTCATATGCACATTCTGAAGAGGAAATCAAAATGTTATTGGAAACAACAAAAAAGGTGGCAGAGGAAATAACTTAGCTCTCCCATGTCGTAAGCTTTAAATCAGATCCACATGTTCTCTTCGTCAGTGGCTTTGGATATCTTCCAGAAGTATTTCCTATCTTCGCTGACAACTAGCATAATGCTGCTAGTTAATCTAACCGGAAAAACGTAAAGCCTTTTAAAGTAATGCTTAAAGGCCATCATAATCGTGGGGCGTGCTGATGGATCTAAGATAATCTTTCTCAAATTTCTGTTCCCGATGTACTGATTGATCAACTGTTCGGCTTCTTCCTTGGCTATACTATACTCAGTTGGATTGTCCCTTAACTCCCTGACCTTTCTGTCCCATTTAACCAAGATGTCTCTAAAGATTTTTCCGACTCTTAGCTTCTCTAACAGCTGTCGCTCAGAATCTACCGAAATTGTCCCCAACCTCCTCACGAGCCTACTATAAAGACTATGTTCAGCCTTATAATCTTTATGGTTGATAGAGATGAAATTATGAAATGTGGTGCTTTCCAGCAAGTTTTCGAGAACCGAAATGATTATTTTATGTCTGTTTGATAAGAAAATCAAGGAGGATTCATTATGCCCGATATCAATGAACTGTTGGACCTGATCAAAGAAGAACTGGCCGATGGCAAAATAGAAAGCGCTATTAATCATATTAACAAAGCAAAAGAAGTCAAACCCGATAATTATAGAATCTACCGTCTCTTGGGTGAAGCACATACAAAGAGCAAAGAATATGATAATGCCATCGATGCCTTTACAAGATGTCTAAACCTATATCCTGCTGAAAGAAAAGTAGAGTTTGCGGTTACAGAACCGATATACGACCTGGGAAAAACGCTGATTCGAAATAAAAGGTACGATGCTGCCACAAAATGCCTTCACCTACTCCTCCGCTGCAATCCTAACGATTTTTATTTCAGATCACTTTCCAGAAAGATAGACTACGTAAAGGAAAGGGATCAAGGAAAAAGATTTGAAGATACAATACATGTTTTAGATCTGTTGGAGAAGTGCGAGAGATACTTCAGATTCGCTCAATATCGCGAAGCGGATCCAGAAGGATGGGTTGAGGAAACTCGCAGCATGCTTTCTGAAGCAGCTGAACTTGGGTTTGATTTTGATCTAGTATGGGAAGATAATGGTATATTCTGCCAACTAATCCTCGACTTCGAAAAGGCAATTGGTAATTATAGAAATGCCCTCAACCTCAACCCACAAGGTGTAACCATTCTAAATCATCTAGGCACCGCATACCATGAGCAGGGCTACTTTGAGGACGCCATCAGGCAATATGGTCTGGCCATGAGAATTGACCCCAGCTATGAGGAAGCAAAAAAGAACATGCAAATCGCAAAAAGCATGATTCTGAGCAGAACAGCAGATGAACACAAACGTAAGGGTGAACTCATAGAGGCAATAGAGCATTATAAGAAAAGTCTCAGTTTGGTTCCTGAAAGCAAAAAGGTGGAAAGAAGTCTAAATGAAGCAATAAGAATGCAGATCGGAATGGAGATGGAAAAGGGGAAGAGACTGCTTAAAGAACAGAAATACGATGAAGCCCTAACCTGTTTTAGAGAGATATTAACCGCAAAACCTAATTACGAACCTGCCGAAAATTGCATCAAGACGGTGGAGGAAGCCTTAGGACGGCAAGAACTCCTCTCCTCCCAAGCTGAGAAACGCAAAGAGGAATTCGAAAAAAGCCTACATTTCTTAGAAGCAATCGAAATACTGAGAGACGAAACTCCAGAAAAAGAGAGACAAGTAAGTGAATTGGCCTCAATAATCTCATCTTTTGACATAGTGTTCGCAGAAGATTTACTCACGGCAATTCAGAGTATGATCAAAGAAAAAAGAAAAAGTCAAGAAATCATAACGGAATTGGATAAAATGCTTAGCAAGAAACTGGAGGAACTCAATTTTGTAAATATGCAAGTCATTCCTTCTGAGATACATACAGGAGGCAAACCCAGATCGCTATTTTTCGATCTTGAATTAAAGGAATTATCAAAAACCTTCTTAAAACAACCTTCGTCGCTTCAGAAACTGGAGAATATCAACCACAACATTTGGGAGCATTATGCTGCCCCGAAGTCAGCAAAAGCAAAGTCTCCATACAGAGAAAAGGGAGTCAAACTTGTGGATAGGCGTGAAAATGGAGCATTTGGGTATGAAATTTGGCTTTCGGAGTCTGGAAAAATACTTCTGGGTGAGGTAGTCAATTACAGTTACACCAAAGATACGGATGGAGAAGTGGACTCCGCGGAATGGTCTTTAGAAATAAAGGAAATTGACACCCATGATCCTCACGTGATACTTCACAAGCACCAGATCAAGCACAGAATAGAAGAGCTGTTAGGAGAATCAGTCGGATGATCCTTTTGGTTTAAAGACTTGCTTTGGCTCGTCTTCCTCGTTAATCTCCAGTTTGACCTTTTTTATACCACCCTTATTCCACTGGTATGCCCGTAGTTCACCTCTGTCGCTGGAAATACCTGCAATCAGCCAAGGCACTGGATTTACCTTCATATAGAATTCATCAATATCCGAGGGGTAAGGGGGCGCAGGATGAGAGTGAAAAATTCCCACAACATCCATAGCCTGTTCTTCAGCTTTCAAATAAGTTCTGTAAAGCTCATCCGGGTCTACTGCAAATCTCACAGCGGAATTTACCGTGTTTTTTAGAAAGATAACATCCTTAACAATCGCTCTATTCCCTTTAGCCTTTCCAATCTTCTCCCTAAATCTTCCAATCATGACAGCGCATGTTTCTATTGGTAGACTTTTCAAGGTGTTTTCCCTAATCTTCCCAATATGCTCTTTTTTTAATTCCAAAACATCAATCTTATTCGGCACTCCTACCCCCACACTGTCTTCTCTGAAAAGCTTTATAAAGTTTTTACTACAATTGTGCGTAGAAGAGGTAGACTAGCTTGACGGTGAGAGAAAGATACCGAAGTGAAGAGAGACTGATACTCCGAACAATAATCATCTGTTCCGCTCTTGCCGGAATAACTATCGCCTTTGCCATAATGCTTTGGTCGTCACTATCGATTTTCGGCTCGGTAACACTTGCACTAAGCAGCATAAGTCCATACCTAGATAGTGCTGTTAAAGGATTGATTCTGGCGTTCTTCTTCTTGTTTGCAATTACTGCAGAAGCCAGTCTACGAGAATATAGAGTATCCACAGCAGGTTGGGCAGACATTATTGCAGTTACACTCGTTTCCTTGTCACTGTCGGGCATTATGTTTGGTTTAATTAGCGTTCTGGTTACATTTGTCGGTTGTGTAGCATTCACTTTCTACCTACATCTTGCTCAAGAATCCTAGATTCTTATTCCGTCATCTTCAACACGCTTTTGAAATTGAGTATATTCTATAATGGACAAGATTCTATTCATAACAGGATTTCTCCACAAATATCAAAAAGGAAACGTTTATAGGCAATCATCAATGAAGCAATTTAGCTAGTATTTGAATCTCAACTTTTAAAAATGGGATAAAATACTTAATGGCTAACAATTGATACCGAATCAAATTGGTGATCCCATTCAGGAGGTGGAGGCATGTTTGCTCCTCCAGGGCTAGGATATGACCGTGCAATCACTATATTCAGTCCGGATGGAAGACTGTTTCAGGTAGAATATGCTCTTGAAGCGGTAAGACGTGGTACGACGGCTGTGGGAATAAGATGCCCAGAAGGCGTTGTACTGGCTGTGGAGAAGAAAATTCTTTCCCTACAAGAACCGGAGAGCGTAGAAAAGATATTCTTTGTGGATGAGCATGCGGGTGCTGCAATAGCTGGATTGACTGCAGACGCAAGAGTTCTTATAAACCAAGCAAGAATTGAATCTCAGGTAAACAGATTAACCTATGACGAAGCGATTAGCGTAGACACATTAACAAAGAAAGTATGCGACCTAAAGCAACTGTATACTCAACATGCAGGTGTTCGCCCATTTGGCGTGAGTTTACTTATTGCTGGCGCGGATAACAACGGATCAAAACTCTTTATGACGGATCCAAGCGGAGCCTACTGGAGTTATAAAGCGCAAGCTATAGGGGCTGGTGCTCAGGCAGTAAGAGAGTTTTTGGAAAAAGAATATAGCGATACCTTAAAACTTGATGATTGTGTCATGCTTTCATTGAATGCGTTAAAACAGGTAATTGAGGGAAAACTAGACTCAACAAAAGTTGAAATTGCTCTGGTACGCGCAGATGAACGGAAATTTGACAAACTTTCTGTCGACACGGTGCAGGGTTACATTGAGAGACTCACCTAGATTTGTATCGCAGCGATCTTAGTTAAGCATGGGGAAAATTTTATGTCTAGCATAAGAGGTGATAAGTGGGTCGAACTGGAAAACACGATAATTGCTCGTTTCGAATTTCAGGGTGAACGATTTGAAATACTTGTTGAACCGGAAGGAGCCTATGATTTTCGAAGTGGTAAATCAGTTGACATGCCAGATATTCTAAAAGGGTATATGATATTTGAGAATGCCAAAAAGGGCAAGAAAGCTTCGCCCGAAAAACTAGAAGAGATCTTTGGCACCTCCGATCCTTTAAAGGTGGCTCAGGAAATATTACGAAAGGGCGAGCTGCAGTTAACTTCCGATCAAAGGAGTAAAATGGTTGAAGCCAAAAAAAAGCGAATAATAGCAATACTGGCCAGAAATAGCATAAACCCCCAAACAAGATTACCTCACCCTCCTCAACGTATAGAACGAGCAATCGAAGAAGCAAAAGTATCTATCGATCCGTTTAGAAATCCAGAAGAACAAGCCAAAGAAATAATCAAACATTTACAGCGCATTCTCCCCATACGAATGGAGCAAATAACTCTGGAGGTTCGTGTTCCTGCAGTGTATTCTGGCAAAGCATATAATGCCATTTCCCGAATCGGAAGTATCTCCAAAGAAGAATGGATGAGCGATGGCTCATGGGTAGGCACGGTTGAGGTATCCGCGGGTCTTTACAACACCTTTGTAGATACTCTAAGTAAGCTCACCAAGGGAAGTGTGCAGATAAAACGCGGAAATTAGTGTGAAAGGAGGCTTTTTATTGTCTGTTCATTTTGAGAAACATCAAATAGTTGTTCCCGGCGAATTGCTGTCTGAAAACAGTTTTCGGGCAGGTGAGGGGACATTTACGGAAAATGGAAAGATTTTTGCCTCAGTAATTGGTCTTGCTGAGATAAGAGGAAACACGGTGTTTGTTGTTCCCCTGGAGGGATTTTACTTCCCGAAAGTAGGAGATGTTGTGCTGGGGAAGGTTGTCGGCCACTCTCCGGTAAGTGTTAAGCTTGACATAAACTCTCCTTATCCGGGGAAACTCCCAATAGAAAAACCCCGTGGTAGAGGTATGAGGAGCCCAGTTCCTCTAAAACTCAATGTGGGCGATATGATAGTCGGAGAAATAATTTCATTTGACAGAAGTCGTGATCCAATCATAACGATTAGAGATGAAGGATTGGGAAAGGTTCACGGTGGTCAGATCATAAGAATGTCGCCCGCAAAAGTCCCACGTTTAATTGGACGGAAGGGCTCTATGATCAAAATGATAAAGGATCAACTAGGTCAGAGAATAAGAATCGGACAGAACGGCCTAGTGTGGTTTTCCAGCAGTAAGCCAGAAGATGCGAAGCTTTTCATTCAAATCGTTCGATTGATTGAACATGAGTCTCATACATCTGGTCTCACAGACCGAATAAAAAATATGATAGAAAAAGAAAGAGGTAAGAAAAATGATAAGGAAAAGTAATGACCAGCCAGAGAGATTGATTGATGAAAAAGGCATAAGGCTAGATGGAAGAAAAGCGGATGAATTGCGTCCAATAAAGATTGAGGTGGGGGTTTTGTGGCAGGCTAATGGCTCCGCCTATATGGAACAGGGAGGGAACAAGATTCTGGCCGCTGTTTATGGCCCACGAGAAATTCATCCCAGACATCTTGCCCGACCTGATAGGGCTGTTTTAAGATGTATGTATAGGATGGTGCCTTTCTCCGTTGCTGAGAGAAAGAGTCCGGCTCCAAGCAGACGCGAAACTGAACTCTCTATGGTTTTAACCAACACTCTAGAACCTTCTGCATTCCTGGAACAATATCCACGAACTGTTGTCGATGTTTTTGTGGAGGTTTTGGAGGCTGACGGAGGAACACGGTGCACCGCCATCAATTGTGCCTCTCTCGCGTTAGCTGATGCGGGCATTCCATTAAGAGATTTGACGTCCGCTGTTGCTGGAGGCAAAGCAGATGGACGAATAATAATCGATCTAAGCGATGTTGAAGATAAACATGGAGAGGCTGATGTACCCATAGCAATGATGCTTCGTAAAAAGGAAATTACACTTTTTCAAATGGATGGTCGATTAACAGTCGATGAACTTAAAGAGGTCTTGGAGATGGGAAAAGAAGGCATGAATCAGATCTACGAATTACAAAGAGATGCATTAAAGAAGCGATATACTCAGATTCGGAAGGAAGTTGCCAAAGATGATATTGAAGAAAGTGGAGGGAATTCCAAGTGAGCGAGAATTTGTATAGAGTTGTGTCAGAAATCGAAAAGAAACGAATACTCTCTGAACTCGCCAAGGGAAAAAGAATTGATGGACGCACGCTTGAGGATTACCGTGAAATAGCCATTGAAACTGATGTTGTCAAAAAAGCTGAAGGTTCCGCAAGAGTTACATTAGGCAAAACTCAAGTCGTTGCGGGAGTGAAGATAGACATGGGGACGCCATATCTTGATACACCCAATAGTGGAGTTGTCACAGTTAACGCAGAACTGACTCCTCTTGCTTCCCCGATGTTTGAATTTGGTCCTCCCGACGAAGACACCATTGAAGTCGCACGCGTTGTCGATCGAGGAATAAGACATGCTGAAGTTGTTGACAAAGATGAATTATGTATAATTCCAGGAGAGAAAGTCTGGATTGTATTCATAGATGTCTACGCTTTAGATTATGATGGAAACCTATTTGACGCTTCGTCCTTGGCAGCTGTATCGGCGTTGTTGACAGCCAAAATGCCAAAAGTGAAAGTGGATGGAGACAAAGTAACAGTATTGGAGGAAGTGAAGCCTCTTCCTATCAAAAACCAAGTAGTATCGGTTACTATGGCAAGAATCAACGAATCATTTGCCGTAGATCCTATCTTGAAGGAGGAGCTTGTTATGAATGGGCGAATCACGATCGCAGTGGATAAAGATAAGCATGTAACTGCCATCCAAAAAGGTGGCACTGGACCCCTGCCTTATGAAGACGTTGCAAATGCTTTTGAGATCGCAGTCAAAAAAGCCAAGGGGCTCTTAGACAAATTGCCAAAAGGATGAGATTTTAGAAGGTGAAATTAGTGGGACGAACAAAGAAAACAGGTTCTACGGCCAGATTTGGCGTAAGATATGGTTCGACTTTAAGGAAAAGAGTACGTGTCATTGAGAAGAAACTTAAGACTCCTTATGCTTGTCCTCAGTGCAGAACTAAGGCGGTCCAACGTTTAAGCGTAGGTATATGGCTATGCAGGAAGTGTGGCTTTACATTTGCGGGAGGAGCTTGGATACCTCAGACTGATGCGGGAAAGATGGCTGCACGTGTAGGAAAGAGAATGGAAGAAAGGGCAGAGGCCGAATAGATACGGATCTGACAAAAGGTGCTTCTGATCACAACCTCTCACCGTCCGGCAAGACGTACAAGAACTTTATGCAACGACCTGACTCGCGTAATTCCAGACGCCTTAAGAATCAATCGCGGAAAGATGAGCATACATGAACTTGCATTAAAAACGATTGAGTCCGATGCTAAGATTGCTATCATTGTGAGCACTCTTAGAGGGAACCCCAGCAAAATCTCGTTTTTGTCCGTAACTCCAAAAGGTTTCAATTTTACTCCTCCGACACTACAAATCGGCAAAGTTGTTCTCAGAAGAGAGATCATAAAACGCAGGGCACCAGATAGACCAAAACTGATTATAACCCACGATAGCCAAACAATAACTGGGGTTGAAAAACTGGCCGGCCATCTGGCCAACCACCTTAACTCTCCCATTTACCCTGGGAAACCAGGACCTAAGCTAGCGGCAAGAGCAAATATTGCCCTCTATATTGATGAATCTCATAGTTACCCTGCAGTCCTCAAATTTATCGAGATCCCTACTATGCAGGAACTGGGTCCCACTGTGTACATTAGAAAGATAAATGATGTCAAAGAGGAGGATTAAGACACGCCAAGAGTATATGCCGATATTGAAGTAAGCTTCTCTGATAGAGATTCAGCTGAGATAGCCCACTATGCAATTCTTCCTGAACTTCCTACCTCTTCAAGCAGCAGGACAGAAACAATACTTATAAAGAAAGGTCGCACACTAAACCTAAAAGTCAAAGCTAAAGATATAACAGCGTTGAGGGCTATTGTTAACGCATATCTACGCTGGTTTAAACTTATACAAGATCTATATCTGATCAAAAAGAGGTAAGCACAATGTCTGTAGGTGAAATCCCGCCTCAAATCCAACAGGAGATCTTGCGTCTACAACAAATGCAACAACAGTACGAGCTTATAGCATCTCAAAGAAATCAATCGGAACTTCAATTAAGGGAAACCGAACGAGCACTCTCCGAACTCGAAAAGATAGATGCTAATACAACAGTGTATAAATCCGTAGGGGCTCTTTTGATAAAGGTCGATAAAGATCCTACCAAAAAAGAACTATCCGATCAGAAAGAAACTCTAGAAATCCGTGTGAAGACCTTAAAAAGACAGGAAGACCAGCTCAGAAAGCAGATTCAAGATGCCAGCACAAAGTTGCAGGCAAAACTGGAAGGAAGAGGGGCACCCGCTTCTTGAAGAGATGATAATGCCAGCCAGAAAAATCGACATATCAAAATTAACTCCTGAACAGATCGAGCAGTTATGTCTAGTGGGTGAAGCCGCCGCGAGTAATTACATACGCAAAAAGATATCAAAGCGTGAAATAGAGCAACTCGATATAACAATCGAAACGACACACAATGAAGAGCTAACTATTGATATTGTAGTCGATCTTGAGCTCTCCCTTTTCAGCCAACTCGACAGTGATTCATTAGCCCAAAAAGCTGTAG
>JBHLPJ010000029.1:0-12011 GCA_048939565.1 Promethearchaeota archaeon | reverse complement strand
TTGAAGTGATCCGAAATCATACTAGTCCTAGTAATAGTGAGAACGCAAGTATTTGAAAGACCAAAATTATGAAGCCCTCAAAGGCATCGAGGCACTCATCATCGAGTATCGCGCGCTTAACATAATATAGTACCCAGCCGGTCACTATCAACTGAAACAAAACGAAAGCATCCAGTGGTATGGGAACCACAATGCCCACAACACCCAAAACCATCAACACTATCTGTGCTAGTCCACCAATAATGTTGCCCAAAGCCACATTAATTTGACCTTTTCTTGCAGCTACCAATGCTATACCATGCTCAGGAATCGAGCCACAAGCACCTACTATGAGTGCGACGACAGGAATCGCAAGCTCAAGATGTTCAATAGCAAGCTCCACCGTACTTGTGATTATCTCTCCAGCAATAAAGATCCCCAGAAAAGCCACAATAATGAAAACAAGCGCCAATCTCTTAGAAATGGCAGGATTGTGTTCACGAAGGTTGTTTTCTGGAGGTTTTGAAGGTTCAGTTTTTGCTGGTGAAATCGTCATATTAACGCTTCTTCGTCTTAACAACTGAATGACGTAGGAAACATATATCAATAATAAACAGAGTGCCGCTATGCGAGGAATATATCCGATTCCTCCCGCGCCCCCACCCACCGGAAATACGTGAAGTATGAGTCCAAACATGAAAATCATCATTATCGCAATAAACGTACTCCTTATAAGTTCAGATTCGTGAAGGATTACTTCCCGAGGGACTCTAACACGCCCTTTCCTAGCCGAGCCTAAAATGATTATTAGGCTTAATAGAAGGGTGTTGAAACCAGAAGCTGTAAGAACCGTTAAGATAGATGTTTCAGTGAGTGTTAAGCCTACAACTGGATCAGGATGTGTGTAACCCCTCCACGACATTAAAAGCCCGATTACGAGTTCCGGTGTGTTAGATGCAATGCTGGATAAGACCCCTACAGCGTATAGGCTTAGACCGAAATATATTGCTGCCGCACCCAATCCTCTGACAGCTAGCTCACTCATTCTGAGTGCAAGCCACACACCTACAGCAAAGCCAAAAGGCAGTAGGAAATAATACAAGGGAAAACCGAAAATGGTACCTACGCCATAGAAGAAACGCAGATAGACGTATATTGCCGCCACACAGATAATTATGGCTATCTCGACTCTGCCGATTTTGCCCTCACCATGGCCATGTATTTCAGAGTGCTGTGATTCAGAGAGAGTAGATGGTGGTTCATCGGCCAAATTATCACCACGCATATATTGGAGGCACACCATATTTATCTTTAACGCTGGACGTTCAAGGATCGGAAAAGGTAAATTAATGGTAGATCCATAAAGAGCTAGTAGGTTAATCTACCGGGGGGAATCGAAATGAGATACGAGACTTTGTGTGAATATTACACCAAAATTGAGAGTACAACGAAAAGGCTAGAAATGATTGATCTGCTGACAAGCTTGTTCGAGGAAACTCCCACAGAAATCATAGATAAGGTTATTTATCTTACGCAAGGGAAATTGCATCCGGATTGGATGGGGCTACCTGAAATAGGCATGGCAGAAAAAATGGTAGTGGATGCCATATCAATTGCTGTCGGAGTTAGAAATAGTCAGGTAGAAAAGAACCTCTTAAAAACCGGGGATATAGGATTAACTGCCGAGTATGAGACCAGAGAGAAGAGGCAAAAATCATTTTTTGCCAAACCCTTGACCGTCGAAGATGTGTATAACAAATTAGATAAGATAGCTGCCGCAAGTGGGCCAGGTTCGGCTGGATTGAAGAAGAGACTCTTCTCGGGATTACTGCTAAGCGCCAAGCCCGTTGAGGCGAAATTCTTAGCAAGAACCGTAACCGGAACACTCAGACTTGGAATAGCCGATATGACTATACTAGACACGTTAGCTCAGGCTTTTGCCGGAGGCAAAGAAAATCGTCCTCCAATCGAGAAAGCCTATAATCTAAGTTCTGACCTAGGATATGTTGCAAAAACCTTGGCAAAGGAAGGAATTAAAGCCATAGAAAGATTCGCAATAGAAATAGGCAAACCGATCCGTATGATGTCAGCTCAGAGACTTACAGATCCTCAAGAGATATTGGAGAAACTGAGAGGCAGATTTGCTGCAGAATTCAAATACGATGGCGAAAGGCTTCAAATACACAAACAGGGAAAGACTATAAAGATTTTTTCAAGAAGGCTAGAGAATATAACTCAGCAATATCCCGATGTAGTCGCCTTGACTCGTAGCCACATAAAGGCCAAAGAGGCCATAATTGAGGGAGAGGTTGTGGCAATAGATTTGGATACCGGAGAGCTTAGGCCATTTCAAGAACTCATGCATAGACGAAGAAAATATGGAATCAAGAAAGCGATGGAAGAATATCCTGTAAGTTTATTCCTTTTTGATGGGCTTTTTGTCGATGGAAAGGATTTGATTAAGGAACCATACCCTAAGAGAAGAGCAGAGCTGGCAAAAATCGTAAAGGCTAATCAAAGGATAAGAATCGCAGACCAAAAGTTTATAGAATCTCCGAAAGGTCTGCAAGGTTTTTTTGATGAAGCTGTTAAAGCAGGCTGTGAAGGGCTGATGGCAAAATCAGTCAATCCAGATTCCATATATCAGGCAGGTGCTAGAGGCTGGCTTTGGATAAAATTCAAAAGAGAAGCTTTGAGTGAATTGGCCGATACTGTTGATCTAGTGATTGTTGGTGCTTTTATGGGTCGTGGAAGGAGAGCTGGGACCTACGGTGCATTACTGCTTGCATGTTATGACCCACAGAATGATATTTTTAGAACCGTGGCAAAGGTTGGAAGCGGGTTTAGTGATGAGGAACTCGAGGCCTTACCTCTGAGGCTTAAGCAATTCGGAATAAGTCACAGACACCCCCGAGTTGATTCACAACTGGATGCAGATATTTGGTTTGTGCCCAGCTTAGTTTTAGAGGTGAAAGGAGCTGAAATCACGTTAAGTCCGACTCACACATGCGGCTTTGATAAGATAGAGAAGGGAAGCGGACTAGCAATAAGATTTCCAAGGTTTACCGGCAATTGGCGCCAGGATAAGGCCCCTGAGGATGCTACTACTGAAGATGAGATATCCCAAATGTATAAAATGAAGCTGGAAAAGAGAAAGCAATCTTAACATTTTATAATGAAAACGTAGGAATAACTAATTAGTGGTTGGTGAATTGATGTGTCAAAGATGACGCGATATAGCATAATGCTGGGTTTGGATGAGAGTGGGGAAAGCACGCCGATACATTTTTCCGAGGAGAATCTAAAAGAAGAAAGTGTGGCAATTATAATTGATGAGCAGAATGAGATAGTCTGGCTTTGGATTGGGCGGCAAATCGGCTTCATCCGGAAAAGGGCAGCAAGCCGGATTGCTAATTCTATTAAACGATTCGGATATGAGATTCAAAATATCCTTGTAGGCAAAGGCATTGGAAAGCTCGAGATAATTGAAGAAAGCCTATTGGGAGAGCCGGATATAAAAGAGAAATTTGAACAGTTGAAAGGAGTGTTTAGATCGAAGTTTTCGCCTGTCAATAAATTCCTTGTATCTTTTGGAGAGAAGGCGATGACAGCCAAACCCGTTAGCTTGCCCGCAGAAGAAGTAATTATTCAACCTGCTCCACAACCTCCCGAGCCACTGCCTTCCGCAGAAGTCGCTGATAGCATAAAACCTAAATCGTCAACCCCAGAGACCTTGAAGATAACTCCTCAAGAGATAATTAGCCAAGTAAGTGCGTCCACAGAGAAGCCTTCCGCTCCGCAAGAGAATCTAAGCGATGTTTTGGGTAGTGTTAAAACAGGAATTCTCATAACAAGCGTGATGAAAGAATATCCTGAGTTACACGTTAATCATCGATCCGAAGAAGATAGTGAAGAGTATGAGTTGGAAACGCCCGAGGGCACAATATGCAAGTTTAGAGTGGATGGGGCAAAATTAGTCATATCTCCCGAGTCAACTTTTGGCGGTGAGGAAAAGAAGATAAAAATCCAAAAGGTATTTGTCGAAGTGGCGAAAAGACTGCCCACCAACTAGTTGAAAATAGACTGATAGCACCAACTTACAGGATTTCCGACTAAAAGTTGAGAGAAAGATGTCAGAAAAGCCTGAAAACTTTGAAGATGCGGTACGCATGCTACGCCGTAGGGGGATAGGATATGAAATCGAGCATAGAGACCTGTTTGGTTTCGCGTTATCTGTGGCCAGATTAAAAACCTCCGAAAGACCAGTACTTATAGCTATCGAAGATGAGAGGTTATCCGGACTTGTTTTGATACATCCAGATAAATTCGAGGAGATATTTGGAGCGGCGAAGACTGTAGCATATCTGGGTAGGGCTTGGCTATCAAAAGGACAGGAGGATGAGTTTAGAAAATATGCTTATAGCAGACTCAAATCGCTCGTTTTTGCCATAGCCTTTGCAGAAGAAGAGGCTCCTATGGCGGTTCCTGCACTTAAGAGGGCAGTAGAAAAAGAGATAGACAGAGCAAAAACACTTGAATCAAACGAAATCGTCGAAAGAGATCTAGAGGATTTTAGGGAACAATCCAAAGATTTGCTCGATGGCCTACACCATCTTTAGAGCCAGCTCCATGATAGATCGTTCTAATCATTAACCTACCATATTTTTTGAGGGAGCATGTCCATATACTCATTAAGAGAGATTATCGTCAATTTCTCCTTTTTGATTCTTTCTAGGGCATTCGCCAAAGCTCTGGCAAGTTCCAAGTTGGTGATGACAGGGATATTGTATTCGACAGCTTTTCTTCGCATATCATACTCATCCTTGAGCATTTCAACATATTTTTCAAGAGTCGTCGTTGAGGGAATATTTATGACCAAATCAAGTTTTTTCCCAAGAATGAAATCACGAAGATTGGGTTCGCGGTCTTCCATGAGTTTGTAAAGAACCTTGGCCTTAATTCCTTCTTTTTCAAAAGCTTCAGCAGTATGCTCAGTTGCATATATTTCATAGCCAAGTTTTGAGAACAATCTGGCAACGGGAAGGATTCTTTTCTTTAGTTCCACCCCGCCAACTGTAATTAATACTTTTCCCTCTTTGAGCGGAATATTCATTTCAGTTGCTAGGAGTGCTTTGATGAAAGCCTCTTCAAAGTTTTTTCCCATACATGCCACTTCACCTGTAGACATCATTTCAACACCCAAGACGGGGTCTGCTCCTTCCAGCCTCATAAAAGAGAATTTGGATACCTTTACACCAGCAAAATCTGAATAGCTCTCTTCCGGAATATTATCGAGCTTGCAGCCCAATACTGCAGGAGCTGCTATGGTCATCAGATTTGCGCCTCTAATCTTGGAAACAAAGGGCATCGATCGGGATGCTCTGAGATTACATTCGATGACATAAACAGACCCTTCTTTAACAAGAAATTGGATATTAAATGGACCCTTGATATTTAGAGAAGTGGCTATGCTTTTGGTATAATTCCTTATTGTCGCCAAGACTTTATTGGAAAGCGTCTGTGGTGGGATTACCATGGTCGCATCGCCGCTATGGGTTCCTGCGTGCTCAATATGTTCGATAATGGCTCCAATCATTACCGACTCACCATCTGAGACTCCGTCAACTTCAACCTCCTTTGCTTCTCTTATGAACTCACTTATGACAACAGGATATTGTCCAGATACTTTTGCAGCCAGCCTTAGAAAATCCCTCAATTGCACCTCATTATAAGCAACTCTCATAGCCGCTCCAGAAAGTACATAAGACGGGCGTATAAGCACTGGGTAACCAACCTTTTCTGAGAATGCTTCAGCATCAGCCACTGAAGCTATCTTCCTCCATTGAGGTTGAGGGATCTTAAGTCCGTCAAGAAGTTGGCTGAACTTTGATCGATCTTCGGCACGATCGATATCATCTGCCGACGTCCCTAATACGTTGATTCCTGCTCTTGCAAGCTTCAGTGCCAGATTATTGGGTATCTGTCCTCCAACAGAAACCACGACTCCCAAAGGATCCTCCATTTCACAAATATCCAAGACCCGTTCAACGGATAGCTCCTCAAAGTACAGTTTATCACTAATATCAAAATCGGTTGAGACAGTCTCAGGATTGCAGTTTACCATCACAACCTCTTCTATTCCTGCTTCTTTAAGAGCCCATACCATATTCACACCGCACCAGTCGAACTCAACGCTACTCCCGATTCTATAGGGTCCCGAGCCCAGTACCATGACTTTCTTTGATTGTTTCTGGTTAAACGATATGTCGTTCTCTTCGCCTCCGTAGGTTATGTACAAATAGTTTGTTTGGGCAGGCCATTCTGCGGCCAGAGTGTCAATCTGTTTAACTACAGGAACTATGTTCCTCTTTCTTCTAAATTCGCGTACTTTTGAGATCGAACTTTCCAGATACTTAGCAATTTGAGCATCAGAAAAACCCAATCTTTTTGCTTCTCTTTTGATAATATCTAGATACTCCTCATCAATTTTATCAACATCGATTTGCCTGCCTATTTCAATCAACGTTTTCTCAAGGCGAATAATATTCTGGATTTTGTGCAGAAACCATTTTCCAATCCCGGTAAATTCATGGATCTCATCGATAGACATGCCAGCTTTTATGGCTTTGACTATATCAAACAGCCTTTCATCAGTAGGTCTTTTCAGTACATCTTTTAGGTTTTCCGTGGTGCTGTCGTCTTCTCCATTCCCGACGATTCCGGCTCTTCCAATGTCAAGCATTCGAGTTGCCTTTTGTAGGGCTTCTTCAAAGCATCTGCCAATAGCCATCACTTCACCGACGCTTTTCATCTGCGTTCCTATGCGTCTGCTAACATTTTGGAACTTTTGCAGATCCCATCTAGGGATTTTTACCACTATGTAGTCTAAGGCGGGTTCAAAACAGGCTGTTGTAACATGAGTTACATTGTTAATGAGTTCAGGGAGAGTATAACCCATTGCTAGCTTTGCCGCGACATATGCCAAAGGATATCCTGTTGCTTTTGAAGCAAGAGCAGAAGAACGCGATAAGCGGGCGTTAATCTCTATTGCCCGAAAGGCTTCTGAGAAGGGATGAAGAGCATATTGAATATTACATTCGCCAACTACCCCTATTGAGCGAACAGCTCTTATCGAAGCGTCCCTCAACATATGGTACTCCCGGTTGGTTAAGGTCTGTGAAGGTGAAACAACAATAGATTCCCCGGTATGTACCCCCATAGGATCCAGATTTTCCATGTTACATACAGTAATGCAATTGTTCTCGTAATCACGGACAACCTCATATTCAATCTCTTTCCAGTGTTCGACGTACTCTTCTATCAAAATCTGACTTATCATGCTCTGAGCCAAACCTCGTCTGGCCAGTTCTTTCAACTCCTTTTTGCTCCGCGCTACTCCTGATCCTCTACCGCCCAACGTATAGGCCACGCGAATAATCACCGGATAGTCAAGTTCATCAGCAATGGAAAGAGCATGTTTGACCGTTGTTGCAGTCTTACTCCTTAAAACATCAACCCCAGCTTGTTGCATAGATTGCTTGAATAATTCACGATCTTCTGTTCTCTCGATAGCCTCAACCGGCGTTCCTAATACTTTTACGTCATATTCCTCCAGGACGCCTTTTCCTGCAAGTTCAACACCGCAGTTTAGGGCGGTCTGACCACCAAAACTGAGGAGAATACTATCTGGTTTCTCCTTTTGAATTACCTTCTCAACGAATTCCGGGGTCACAGGTAGGAGGTACACTTTTCCAGCCAGTTTTGGATCTGTCTGGATCGTAGCGATGTTTGAGTTTATCAGAATTGACTCTATTCCCTCCTCACGAAGGGCTTTGAGGGCTTGGCTTCCAGAGTAGTCAAATTCTCCAGCCTGCCCTATTTGAATCGCTCCGCTTCCCAGTATCAGGGTTTTCCGTATCCATTCAAATCTTGGCAGACCTTTGACCCTCCATGATTTGGATGAATTGGTCGAATATGTATTCAGTGTCAGTAGGTCCTGGCGTATGTTCCGGATGAAATTGGACTGCGAGGGCGTCAACTCTTTTATGCCTAATACCTTCTATGGTCTTGTCGTTTGCATTGACAAACCAGATTCCTAGATCTGTTTTTTTCAAGGAGATAGCTTCCACAGCATAACCGTGATTCTGGCTCGTAATAAAACATCGACCGGTCTCTAAGTCTATGCTTGGCTGATTTTGAGAACGGTGACCGTATTTCAGTTTGTAAGTATCCCCACCACAGGCAAGAGACAGAATCTGGGTTCCAAGACAGATTCCAAGAAGAGGAATGTTTTCTCTAATTATATCGGCAACTGTTTGAGTAATGCTTGGAATCCTTTTAGGATCGCCAGGGCCATTGCTGATAACAACCCCGTCCGGTTCACGTCTAATGATTTTTGAGACGGAGGTATTATATGGAACTCGAACAACATTCAAGTTCCTTTTCAGAAAGCTTCTTATGATATTATACTTAACGCCACAGTCCAAAATTACAACGGTTCCTTTGCCGCAACAGTCATAAACAATTGGTTTATCTGCTGCAACTTCTTCCACAAGATTCCTCTCGTTGGGATTCTCGATATTTCTTGCCTCTTCACGAAGTCCAGGAATGTCAAGTTCCTCTTCTTCACCGCACACGTGCAAAATACCCAGCATTGTACCTCGTTCACGTAGTCTCTTGGTGAGTCTGCGGGTATCAACATTCATAATAGCAGGGACACCTTCATCCTTCAACCACTGATCAAGGGTTCTCACAGACGACCAGTGATTTGGCGAATGGCAATACTCGTGCACAACAAGTCCATTGATTTTCATAGAATCTGATTCGAAGAATTTGGGAATTCCGTACTCAATTTCACCAAAAGATGGTATTCCATAATTGCCTATCAAGGGGTGTGTCAAAGTGAGGATTTGTTCATAATAAGACGAATCTGTCATTGATTCCGGATATCCGACCATTCCGGTATTAAAAACAACCTCACCTGCTACCTTCTTTGGTGAGCCAAATCCTCGTCCCAGGAAAACAGTTCCGTCTTCAAGTACAAGTGCCGCATTATTCCGCGAGCTTCGGGCTTTCAATCTTTGACACCTTGGCTTGCCCTCTTCTTGCGGCCAATAAATCATGGGCCGTAATAATTGAAGACTTTCCCGATTCCTAAAGATAAGTCGATTATAAATCTTATGTAATAGAATGAGAAAAAAGAAGATTTGCTGAGGGAGTTATAAAAGAGGGTAATTCTCGGCATAAATAAAAGAAGAAGTGTTGGGTTAGCTCGGCCCTGAATATCCAACTTCCTTCTTGAGCAGCTCTACACTCTCAGGATTGCTTAGAGTTGTAATGTCTCCTAATGATTCATCGACCAAAAGCTTCTTCAGAATCCTCCGCATGATCTTTCCACTCCTTGTCTTGGGTAGATCTGGCGTGAAGTAGATTTTGTCTGGTCTGGCAGTTGGACCGATCAGTTCCCTTACTTTATTCATCAATTCTTGGCGTAGTTCATCCGACGGTTTGAGTCCTTTTAGGCAAACGAATGCAATTGGAACTTCACCTTTGATATCGTGAGGTGTCCCAACTACTGCCGCCTCCGCAACCGCCTCGTGTTCAGCCAGTGCGTTTTCAACTTCTGCTGTGGCTAATAGGTGACCCGCTACTTTTAACACATCATCAACTCTGCCAGTGATACGTATGTTTTTTTCATCATACCATCGCGCACCATCACTTGTATAGTATATCTTCTCGCCATATTCGCTCCAGTAGGTATCTTTGTATCTTTGAGGATTGCGGTAAACTCCCCGCAACATACCGGGTGCAAATGGGTTCTTTTGAACTAGGTAACCACCCTCACCAACCTCTACAGGATTTCCTTCTTCATCCAAGACTTCCATGACAGTTCCTGGAAACGCTCTTCCAGCAACTGTTGGAATGAATGGTCCAACACCAGGCAGTGCCGTAATCAGATTTCCTCCGGTTTCAGTCTGCCACCATGTGTCAATTACTGGACATCTTCCGCCACCGATAACCTCAAAGTACCACATCCATGCCTCTCGGTTGATGGGTTCACCTACCGTGCCCAAAACACGAAGACTACCTAGATCGTGTTTCAGAGGCCATTCTTTACCCCACTTCATGAACATTCTTATTGCAGTCGGAGCAGTATAGAAGCTATTTACGCCGTATTTTTCAACTATCTCCCACCATCGATCATATTGTGGATAATCCGGAGACCCCTCAAAGACCAAGATGGTTGCACCACACAATAGTGGTCCGTAACAGGAATATGTGTGGCCTGTTACCCAACCGATATCTGCAGTACACCAGTATATATCTTCGTCATGAAGGTCAAAATCCCACTTAGTTGTCCAATATGCTTGTGTCAGGTAGCCTCCTGTCGTGTGCATAACACCCTTTGGACGTCCAGTAGTGCCACTTGTGTAGAGCAGAAAGAGTAAATCCTCACTATCCATTACTTCAGGCTCATAGTATTTCTCGTTCACATTTCTCATCAATTCATGCCACCAGAAGTCTCTGCCTTCTGCCATTATTACTTCATTTCCAGCTCTTTTTACCACAATAACATTCTCGACACTGGTTCCGTCTACTCCAACATCTGCGCTCTTCTTAAGATCGATGAGCTTGCCCCTTCGATAATAACCATCAGCTGTGATTACAACCTTGGCCTCAGCGTCTATCATTCTTGTCTTAAGAGATTCGCCACTGAATGCTGAAAAAACAACACTGTGAACAGCTCCGATTCGAGCGCATGCCAACATGGCGATTTGAACTTCTGGGATCATGGGCATATATATTCCTACTCTGTCTCCCTTCTTTACACCAAAATCTTTCAGTACATTTGCGAATTTATTGACTTCTCTATATAGGTCACCGTAAGTGAGTATTCTTGGCATTTCCTCAACTGGCTCAGGTTCCCATATAATTGCGGCCTTATTTCGCCTCCATGTCATTGCATGTCGATCAACGGCATTATAGCATGCGTTGAGTTTCCCATTCAAAAACCACTTATAGAATGGTGGATCCCATTCATATCCCTTGTCCCATTCCTTATACCAATCCAGTCCTTCTCTTGCTAGCTTCTCCCAAAAAGCTACTGGGTCTCTGTTTGCCTCATCATAGATCGATTCGTCATTTACCCAAGCTTTCTTTTTGTTCTCTTCACTTGGCCAATACATGTCTTTCTTGGGGTCCTTTACAACCCACTTAATGGCTTTAGGTTTTGTCATATCTTTTCCCAAACCTCTATTCCTGGTTTCTCATAATCAGTGCGAGTGTGATAAAAATAGTCCCAGCTCGCAAAATTCCGATTAATATATGGGTATAAAAGTTTTTCTAAAAATAAAAAGTAATCAGGAATAGCACTACTTCGCCAATGCGTAGTAATACTCTCCAGATGTCTTTTGCTCTTGATCGAGACGCGAGTCTGATTTGTTAACCCTAGGTCTTCCCGTACGGGCATCTCTCCTCAAGGTTATGCCAACCATCTTGAGAAACTTATTCATACCTTCGCGCATACCAGTAGGCGAACCAACTTGGCCTGCAAGGCTTGGTACACCCTCAAAAACCATCAAGCGATCAGCCACAGCGTCAACATAAACTACATCATGTTCAACAACAAATGCAGCATTTTTATTCTTCTCAACCATCCGCTTTATTGTTTTGGCAGAAGCAAGTCTTTGCTCCACATCCAGAAAAGCGCTTGGCTCATCTATGAGCAATAGATCCGCTTTCCTAGATAGGGAACCTGCTATGGCAACCGCTTGAAGCTCTCCGCCACTAAGGCTGCTAACCTGCCTATCGAGTAGGTCTTTCAGTCCGAGCGGGGAAATTATCTCGGTTTTGTATATGCTTGTGGCGGTCTTCTTCCCTGAGACTTCGACCAAATAGTCCCCAACAGTACCATCATATTCTGCGCTTATATACTGAGGTTTATAAGAAATCGTCAATTCCTTCCCAAGAGGTTCGCCCTTGTCAATCTCGAGAAGACCAGCAAGTATTTTCACAAATGTAGTCTTTCCTAT
>JBHLPJ010000137.1:0-3760 GCA_048939565.1 Promethearchaeota archaeon | reverse complement strand
GTGAAGACAAGTCACCAAAAGGTGAAAAACTGCAAAGTGATAAAGGCGAAAGATGAGGAAAAGATTGAGGGCGTGATCTGCTATTTCTTCTTCCATTTGTCTCTGTTTTCCCATCCATACACAAGATATATTATCCCCATAGCAAAAAGCGGGATTCCAACAATCAATGACATATCTAATAGCAAGGTCATAAGCGTGAAGACAATCCCCACGGAAACAAAGACGATTCCCATTAGAAAAAAGGTATGGTAATCTGGTTCTGCAGTTTTTCCCTCTATTTTCTTTTTCAGCAGAACAATAGCTAGGATTAGCCCGACCGAAATTAGTATTACCATAATTGCCGCAATTGTCAAGATGATTGAGGCCATCTATTCTCCCCCGAAGTATCTTTACGTCTCTTCCCCTTCTAATAAAGCTTTAGGCTTAAAGTGGCGTTTTCTTCTTTCATAATAACTTGCCCTGTTTTTTTGTCAGTGTCTATAAATCATTTTTCAAACCAACATAGTATAATAAATGTCATCAAACCACAGCTTTTATAAGCTTTGATAACATTCATAACTTGGCTTTTTAGCTTCTTCTAAGTAGTATTCAGCTAAGGCGATTTAGAGATGAGAATATTTTCAGGAAAGTTCTCTATTGTAATGCTAAATTACAAGAACAAAAGAGACGAAATTGAAATTGCGCTGATTCCAGCACGAAAAGGGCTGAAGAATAATAGACCTATCCATTCAGGCAGGGTCAGATTCCAGTATAAAAAAGGGAGATTGAGAACAGAAAGATTTTGGCTCGATCAGAGAGGAAATCAGATTTTCTTCGACCCAAGGAGGTTTATTAGTCTTTTGCGTGACGCCAAACAGATTTTGATCCCCAAGAATGTTGCTCCCCCATTTGCAAAAGAACTTCGAGAAATGTTTAGAGACTATCAGATCAACTTGCAGAAAGTAAAACAAATAGAACTCTGTAAGTATTGTCTTTTTGATGATTTCAAAATAACTGAAGTGGGTAAGAAAGTATATGATTTTCAGGATGAAAGAGTTTGTCTAAATTGTGCTCGAAATGGACTGATAAGAGAACTTCAGTATCAAGGAGTGGATGTAAGCAGAAAGCTGATCCAGCATATGGATCGTTTGTTGAAGCGTGCCAAGAGTGTTGATAAAGTTCTTGGATTTCTTGCTTCCAGTGTAAGCGTGAAGCAGCCAAGCGTTACCCTTTATGATGTAATTCCTCCATTTGAACCGCCCGAAGAGATGAGAGTTAGCCACTTGGATCTTCCTCAAGAGTTAAAGAACATTTGGCAAGAAGAGGGGATAGATTGGCTTCTCCCTGCTCAAGTAGAGGCTATCAAAGCAGGATTGCTCAAAGGTGAAGACCTTCTCATAGTCTCAGCGACTTCGAGCGGAAAGACCCTAATCGGTGAATTTGCAGGAGTAAATGAGGCCCTAAAAGGAAAGGTCTTCTGTTTTCTGGTACCCCTTGTTGCTCTTTCCAATCAACTATATGAAGAATTCAGACGGAAGTATAGCAGTTTGGGACTTCGAGTGGCTATTCGCGTTGGAATGTCAAAGATAGATACGGGTGAAGAAGAGCTAGTAGTGGTAGATAGCGACGTAAGTCAAGCAAACATCATTGTTGGTACTTACGAGGGATTTGATTTTCTATTGAGATCAGGTAATCTGGACGACATTGGTGAAATTGGAATGGTTGTTATTGATGAGATACAAATGCTTGCAGACGAAGACCGTGGTGTCGAAGTTGATGGATTGATTAGCAGACTAAAGAGCCTATACCCGAACTGCCAATTTGTCGGACTATCAGCAACCGTTGGAAATCCAGAAGAGCTGGCAAAGCAACTAAATCTAAAACTTGTAGAACATAAAGGTAGGCCTGTTCCGCTGGAACGCCACCTGGTCGTAAGCATTTCAGAAGGAGAAAAACTGAAAGCAATTGATCAGCTTATTCGCATAGAAAATCAACATATCAGTAGTAGTGGCAATCCTGGCCAAACACTTGTTTTCACCAATTCAAGAAAAAAAACTCAGGAGATTTCAGATTGGCTAGGTAAAAGGGGATTGAGAGTAACCTCTTATCATGCAGGTATGACATATGCTAGGAGGAAGAGTACTGAAGAGATGTTTACAGAAGGGGAATATCAAGCGCTCGTCACCACCTATGCGCTTGGTGCAGGATTCAATGCTCCAATAAGTCAAGTGGTATTTGAATCTATGATGATGGGAAAGGATTATCTTACAAATGCAATGTTCAATCAGATGCTAGGAAGAGCAGGAAGACTGGGGATGCATGACAGGGGCAAAGTAGTTCTGCTTGTGGAGCCAGGAAGGAAATACTTCGGGAAGCAAAACATGTCTGAGGACAAAATTGCGGTTGAATTGCTCGATGGAAAAGTTGAAGATGTCGATCCGCAACCTGATTTCGAGTCTTTGGCAGAACAGGTTCTAGCAACAATATGTACTCAAAATTCTCCATCCATAGGTAAATTGTCTGAGATTTATGAGCTAATGGTCGGGTCTTCATCAGACTTGGGGAACATTTTGAAGTATCTTGAAAAACATAGGCTCATTCGAAAGGAAAACGGAAGGCTTCTCCCAACAGATTTAGGGAAAATGGGGTCAATTTCCTTCCTGAAGCCAAGCCAGACGCTGTTTATCCTTAACAACTTGGAAAAGATCGATTCGTTGGAGCTTGCGATAGGGCTTGAACCATTTAGATCGGCCTATCTTTCTGATAATCTTGTGGCGGAACTGAGTAGGGCATTTAATACTCACTTTCCAAGCAGGTTATTTGCAGATTGGGTTCTTAACACCATGGAGATCTGGCACAGAAGAAGGAAGTCTGGGAAAATTAGCAAAAGGACCATTAAGATTTTCGTCAAATGGGTCCTTGATATCTTTAACTGCAAATGCGAAGATAATCCTTATTGTGATTGTGGTAAAATTACCCTTTCCAAAAGGCTAGTTGATCTTAGAATGAACGGTCTGACACCCAAAGGAATCTCATACGAGCTTCTCAAAGAATACGAGATCTATGCCTATCCAGGAGATATTTTCAATTGGTTTGATACTCTGATTCATGGCCTAAAGGCAGTTCAGAGAATAGCTGAAGTGAGTAACAAGGAAGATATTGCTGAGGAGATTGATCGTCTGATAAAATCTGTTGAGACTCCTTTCGTCTTATCAAATGAGTTTTATGCTTAATCTTCCGTTTTTTCACTTATATCTGGGTCTCCCTCCACTTAAGAGCTCATTGGCATTATATTGTTTATGGGGATGAAATATGGAACAGAGAATCCAAAGAATTAACGCAATATCCAAGTATTTGGTTCGTAGAGCCACAAGAAATGGCTACGACAATAAGGAGTTTTATCAGACGCTTAGAAAGCTAATCAAAATGATGATGACTGGAAGGATCCCGGTCCATTCCTAATGCTCTCCACCTTCCGCCATCTCAGATTTCAATCGAAGTTTCATCCCCCGCCTTCCCAGACCTCGGTCCAGAATTCTCTTTCCCTGAAATCCCACACAAAATCAAGGCATTAGGGAGACAGAACTATTATTTCGGTTTCTTCTGGAAGAGTCTTCTTTGCCAGCGTTAGAGAATTCGAATCAATACGCTTTGTGTTTTTCTTCCCTTCGAGAAAACCATCAACACCTGCTATTGGCAGTGATAGGCCAGGAATCTTGTAATGCATCGGAATTATGATTCTTGGGGAGATCTTGTTGGCAACCTCAGTTGCTTCATCTGC
>JBHLPJ010000136.1:0-3771 GCA_048939565.1 Promethearchaeota archaeon | reverse complement strand
GGTAGCGAAAACAACAAAACCCCTCAAAGAGCGCTTTGAGGATTTGAACATAAAACCAGATGATATTGCGTCACAAAATCTAAAGATAGGGGAAGCATCGATCGGTAAAGGTGCGGAATGCGCTGAAGCAAGTATTGTTGCGGGAGCGACTGAAGGAATTGTTGGAGAAGCATATGCAACTGCATTGACTAGTCCTAGGCCTGGTTATGAGGCCTTGACTGTCATTCTTGAGCCCAATTTGATGGTCAGACCTCCAACAATAATCGTTCCAGAAGTTGAGATCCAAGATTTGAGGCAAGCAACTATGGTCTACGGTCCCATACAGGCTGCAGCCGGAATGGCAATATTGGAAAGTATTAAGAATTGGATCATCCCGGAAAAAGCCATCGGAAATCATGTAATGATACTCAAGGTTTTTGCTCATCCGAAAGCTATTGATCGTCATAAGCTTTACTGGAACTACTACAAGGCCATAGGAAAAGCCATCAATGGTGCCTGGCAAGGGGGGGAAAAATATGAATAAGCGAAGAGTTGGTTGGCTTAAGGGAGTTATGCCTGCTCTCATAACTCCGTTTGATGAGAAAGGAGAAATCAAGGAGAGTTCATTGAGAGAACTTGTTGATTACACTCTTGAATGCGGAGTCAATGGAGTGGTTCCAGTAGGCACAACAGGAGAGTTCGTCAACCTATCAATTGAAGAACGAGAAAAGGTGTACGATATCGTTATTGATCAGGTGAATGGCAAAGTTCCCGTAATAATCGGTTCTGGTGATAGCGGTACTAGAGAGGTCATTCAACTAACAAGGTATGGAAAGGATGCTGGAGCTGATGCTGCGCTTGTTGTTACCCCCTACTTTCTGAAGCCAACCTCTAAGGAGATCTTTGAGCATTTCAAGAATCTTTCTGAAGGAGTGGACTTTCCCATAATATTATATAACATTCCTGTTTGCACAGATGTCCATATCGGTTGGTGGACGGTCGAGGGTCTTGCTGATCTTGACAATGTGATTGGCATCAAAGACAGTAGTGGAAACATGTCTTTCATTATGACCCTATTAGAGAAAGTAAAGAAAAAGATTGCAGTAATGTGTGGGTGGGATGAGATTAGTTTTCCTGCTCTAGCTGCTGGAGTCGACGGTCTTATCCTGGCAAGTGCAAATCTGATCCCAGATATATGGATTCAGCTCTATAATGATGTTAATAGTCAGGATTTTGAGAGGGCTAGAAATCTACAACTTAAGATACAGAAGCTTGTGCGAATAGTCTGTAGGCGGGGGGCAACTGAAGCGGTTAAGACGGGCTTGCAGATGATGGGTTTTGACGTGGGGTTTTCACGTAAGCCATTGGTAACTGGAGATGTCTTCCGCTATGAAGATCGTGAGGAGTTGCGATTACAACTAGAAGGTTTAGGCAAAATAGAGTCAACTAAAATAATATATAATTTGGGGGAAAGAACCATCGAAAGCATGTTTGCTGCAATTCCTGAAACACCCAAGAGAATTCAAGACTTCACGTTAAGAATTGGCGAAGCATTAGCCGGACCGCCGTCATTTGAAGTTGCACACATCGATCTTCTAATAGGAAAAAGAAATGGTCCTCTGAAAAAAGCCTATGATGCTGCACTAACCAACAAGATAAAGGGACATGAACCAAAAGTCGTGATGCAGAAACCATTCACTCTTCTGATACCAACTGTTTCGGTCAGAACAGAAAAGCAAGCAGAGCAGGTCTATCAACATGCTTTGAAAGGGATCGCAGCGGCGGTCGAAGATAGTGTAAATGATGGTATAATTCCTCAAGAAGTGTTGGAAGATATACTCCTCCTTGCGAATGTTTTCGTACATCCCACTGCTGTAAATGAGAGGAGAATATATTTTAACAATTACAAGGCAATGAGACATGCAATAAGGAAAGCCATTGAAGGAAGGCCAACGATTGATGAAATAATTCGTTTAGGACGATCGGCACGCCACCCATTCAGATATACACCTTAGGAATAAAAACGGTAGAAGATATTTATAATCTGTCAAAATATATAGTACCCAAAGACTCCGAATGGGGGAGAAATCCAGTTTGAATAAGAAAGTAGTTGGAATCGCGGTTGCTGTTGTCGCTGTCGTAAGCATAGCTGTACCTGTGTGGTTTCTGATTTTTCAAGCAAATCCAGCACAGAAGTGGGCCCTTATTCTCGCCGGCTCCAATGATTTCTATGGCGACAAAGACTTGAATGTTCCGAATCCGGGTTTCGAAGAAGGTTTAGGACCTTGGATGCCTAATGAGACGTACCCTGGTACTGAGACGGAGGTAGATGTTACCATAAGCCACAACGGCCAAAACTCATTGAAAATCAATGCCACTAATCCTAATAGTGATGTTGAGGTTTTCTTCTTCCCGCCTGTGCCTGTAACAGCCGGTGTCGAATATCTTATTCGTGGGTGGATAAAGACGAGCAATGTCATAGGCTTTGCTACCATAGGAGTATGGTGGTTAAATGGCAGTGGTTGGCCACCGCAGAACTTTCACGTCTCCAAGGTGTACTCAACACCTGGGCTAAACGGAACTCACAACTGGACGCTTGTTTCGCTTTCAGCAGTTGCCCCACCTACCGCTACTCAGGCAACTGTCCTCCTCAGGTTAAAAGGGAGTGGCGTTGCTTGGTTTGATGATATTTCATTCCATGGTGTAATTCAGGATATATCCGTGGACTCAGATGGTTTTCCCGCCCAAGCCCTTCAGGCATACTGGACGCTCATAAATAATGGCTATGATGACAATCATACAATACTGATGCTTTACCATACCGGTGATAACTTCATAGATATTTATGGCAATGGCACCAATCATCTACAGAACGCAACGGTTGATGTTGAGAACAATGATGTAAACAAAACTAGATTCTCTAGTGAAGTTTCAAATCTGGCATCATTGGCTGATGGTAACGATGATGTTATGATATACATTGTAACGCACAGCTCCCGCACAGGAGATATCGCTTCAATACATTTTGAGGCAGACGGCAGCTCAATGAGTGAGACCGAATTTCAGACGTTGATAGCTCCTTTCAATTGTAACAGAATGACTCTCCTAGTGGACAGTTGCTTTAGTGGCAATTTCATAAGCTCTCTAAATGCTCCTGGTGAAAAGCGGATAGCTCTTTCCGCATCGAATAATGTATCGGCGTGGTATTGGACATCCTCAAGTCCCAGTCATTATGCGGGCTCATGGTTCTTCCATCCCTTCTGGAACAGACTAATTGCTGGTGACAGTATCGAAGATGCTTATGTTTACGCGAGTTATACCATTCCCAAGATTCTAGGGACTTATGGCAACATGACAGTGAATGAAATCCAAAGTCCAGTTTTGCAGGACAACGCAGGTGACGCTAGTACCTACAAACTCTTCTAAAACCCCTCCTTTTTTGTAAATCTGCGCGTAGCAGAATATTTAATTGTTAGTGGAGACCCATGTTATTCCTGATGAAATCTAAGACCAAAAAGGGAGATCCTTCAACCTATGTGGCCCTAATGGCTATAGGCTTTGGCATCCTAATGGGAATTTTGAACAATCCATTCCCCGTAATTCTCCCCTCGATTTCGGTCTCTGTGGAAATCGATTCGGCGACCATTGGAAGTACCATTCCTACGTATACTTTGATAATCAGTCCGATCCTCGTTCTCGTTTTATTCTATCTAGTTGGGAGAAATCTGGATTTGAAGAAGGCAAGCCTCAGTTTAATAATTGCCGAGAATTTTATTGGAGTCATAATTGGAT
>JBHLPJ010000135.1:0-3784 GCA_048939565.1 Promethearchaeota archaeon | reverse complement strand
ATAATAATTACGTATGCTGGAATTGGGACTGGAAGTCGAATAGTTGAAGCCGGCACAGGTAGTGGTGCGCTTTCAATCATGCTTGCCAACATTGTCCGCCCCTCAGGGAGAGTTTATAGCTATGAGACTAACGAGAGACACATCAAAACGGCTGAGAAGAATATAGAGAAAGCAGGTCTAGCTGATTATGTAAGTATCAAAATGAAAGATGTAACACAGGGAATTGATGAAAAAAGCGTTGATGCGGTTATTTTAGATTTGGCCACACCCTGGTTAGCAATTCCTCATGCCTATGAAGCTCTAAGGGGAGGGGGTGTTTTTGTGGGCTACTCTCCTACAATTGAGCAGACACAAAAAACTGTTTATGCTCTGAAAAGCGGATTTGGCGTAATAGCAACCCTCGAGTGTTTGATCCGCCCTATTTTGGTAAGGGAGAATATGACCCGCCCGGCAACTCTGATGGTAGGGCACACTGCATATATTACGTTCGCGCGAAAGGTCATTAGAAAAAGTTTTAAAAACCATTGAGATTATCTAAAGGTTCATAAAACATCTGGTTTCCAGTATTAGGATATGCTAATAGGAAAGTTTCGGATATACGAAAAAACTATATAGTAGTTTGTTTATTAGAATAATCGGAGTACTGCCCAAAGAATTAGCAGGAAGTTTAGCTTCCCGAAGGGAGGTTTCCGACCTATTATGTCACAACTGGGTAAAAATTCAAACAAGGTGTCCAACAATGGGTGTGGATTACTCTATAATAAAGAAGATATATCGAGAGGTAACACCCTTTGTCATCCTTACTGCGCTGGCCGAAATAGGGGCAGGCGCTCTTCTTACTGGACTTACTGATTTTTATGCGATCTTACCTGGTTTGATTTTGCTTTTGCCCGGACTGATGGAAGCTAGAGGCAATATCTCAGCTTCTTTGGGACAAAGATTAGGATCAGCGATACACCTGGGAGTTATAGATTGGAAATTAGGTTTCAATGATGACCTGAAAGAAAATGTCAAGTCATCTCTCTTTCTTGGATTTGTTGTGGCATTCGTTTTAGCCTGTCTTGCCTTTTTTGTGAGCTCACTTATTGGACTTTCTGGCTTAAGCTTACTTGGGTTTATTCTAATAGCCCTTCTAACTGCATTTCTATCTGGAATAACTCAGATTGCGATTACCGTTTTGGTTGCACTTTATTCTGCACACAAAGGGTTGGACCCGGATAACATAACAATCCCCGTTCTTGCAACTTTGGGGGATGTTTTTACAGTACTCTACTTACTGATTGTGGTTCGAACAATAGTGTGGGCAAGTACATTCTTGCCAATATAGGAGGAGTTAGGCATGGCCCAAATGTATAAGATGTCGAGAATTGTCAGGGAAAGTCTTCCCATACTGCTGAGCATACTCGGATTCTCACTCTTCACGGGACATAACCTTGAGACTGCTTTTGGTATATTTGTAACACAATTTCCTTTTCTTATCATAATGGTTCCTGCCTTCATCAATATGGCTGGTGGATTTGCCAGCGTCTTCGCGGCTAGAATAACATCGCGTCTACTCCTTGGTGAATTAGATCGAAAATATCGGCCTTATGGCATTCTTTTCTCAGATCTTATTGGATTGGCCTTGGTGGCCTTAACTGGGTTTATGGTACTATCCTTGATAACTTTTGGAATAAATGTTTTCTTCTTTGGAATTGAGGTGAGTCTGTTTGCATTGTTTGTCATAATACTTGTTTCCGGAATCTTCACAACCATTCTAATGTGCGGCACTGGGTTATTTGTCGCATACGTAGTTGTCCGAAAAAAGTTAGATCCAGATAACTTTACACCACCAATTATTACAACTCTGGGCGACGCAGTCGGAACTCTACTGTTGGTGTTTCTGATTCGAATGATCCTACTGGCCTAAATGCTATTGATACGAATCAAGTCTGATGGGAAAGTAGGTATGTCTTATGATTCCTTTTATTATTGACTTCGCTTCAACTCGGACTTTTGGCCAAATCCTTGAGTTTGATTGAATCGTGGTCGAATCTCCAATATGGCATTCGGAGCCAATAACGCTATTGTCAATCTTCACGCGCCTTTCAACCACCGTTTTTTCTGCTACAATCGAATTCCTTATTCTCGTCTCATCTCCAACCTCTGACTGCTCGTAAATCAGACTCCCGCCAATCTGAACGTATTCACCAATTATGACATTTGAACATATTGAGGTATTTGGATCGATTTCAGCTTTTTTCTTTATATGACAATCGTCACCGATGAAAACAGGTCCTGCAATCTTCACTCCAGGTTCTATAACCGTATTGTTGCCAATGTAGACTCTTCCTCCTATGGAAGCGTTTTTGGTATTAGCGGTTCGAGAAACTTTCCTCTCGAGTTTGTCTAAAGCCCAGCTGTTGGCCAAAAGGTATTTTGCGGAGTCTCCAATATCTACCCAGAAAGCACTGGTTTTGAAACCATATACTCTCTTTTTTGCTTGCAAGATTATTGGAAATATGTCGCCTGTATGGTCTAAGAAGCTACTGTCATCAATATCGCTCATTATTTGAGGTTCAAATATGTAGGTTCCGGTTGCTATATGTGTGGGTTCAACTTCATCGGGTTTTTCGATGAAGCTTCTTATTCTATTATCTGCCCCCATATCAGGTACTCCATACAACCATGGCGTCTTTGAATATACAAGGGCAACGGTTGCATCCGATTGCTTCTCTTTATGGAACTCAATCATTTTTGATACATTAATATCAGTCAAATTATCTGCAAGGATGACCAAGAATGCATCATCCAGTCCTTTGGAAGCATGTTTGATACAACCTACACCACCAAGTCTTTGCTTTTCCCATACGTAGCTTAGCTTTACGTTAAATCCCGATCCATCCCCAAAGTATTTCTCGATCTCTCTAAATTCAGCATTGGTCGAGATAATTATCTCATTAATTCCGTGCTTCCTCAAATGCTCTATTATGAAATGTAACATTGGTTTTCCAGCTATAGGCAATAGAGGTTTGGGTTTTGTATAGGTAAGCGGTCTTAATCTGGTTCCGTATCCACCCGCAGGAATGAGGGCCTTCATTCTTAAACACCACACGAATGATTATTCAAGAATATATATTAAAAATTCGTTTACCGAGCTATTAATTTCCTCTTATAAGGTCAAAAAAGAAAAGAGGATTTTAGAGATGATCTATTGATGAGTCTATTAGTCCTTGCTTTTTCAAGAGTAGATCGAACAGTCGTTCTCCATATTGTCTAACCTTTGAGGAAACCTCTTTTAGCCTCGAGGCATTTGTGGCAAATGCTTCTTTTACGCCTTTAGTCAAAGGAGTGTCTAGTCCTTTCGTTTTTACTAGATCTCTGCTGGAATCTTTGACTCTTTCAAGTGTTTCTATTTCTTTCTTTACTTGTAGAGAAAATGAAGACACCATTTTATCAATGGTGTTTTCAGCAATCTCCAGACTTCCAACGTCATATGCCCAAATCTCTAGCTGATTCAAGAATTCACTGAAAGCAAATATTTTATCTACTAATGAATTGACTATTTCGGCTTGGTTCCCAGGCTCAGAAGATTTTAGCTTTTCCAGTAGGCCAAGAAGTTCTTCGAGTCTTGTTCGATGAATGTCCGTTAGATCGTTATATCGCTCTTTGATTTCATTTAGAGCGGCAAATAATTTGTTCTGTTTCCTCAAATGCTTTCACCTTCACGGAATTCCATGCATTTCAGGAATCTTTGAGAGGGCTCTTCTTCTTGAGATCTAAACCCCTGACAACCCTGAGACCT
>JBHLPJ010000134.1:0-3845 GCA_048939565.1 Promethearchaeota archaeon | reverse complement strand
AGAACGTTTGGTTCTCCTCGTATCTTCATGCCATCAGGAAGAACCTTCGGAACACCCGCAAACAGCTGCAAAGCAATGGCTTCCTTTATGGCTTCATTGCCAAAAACCGAAGGTGCAATTGATGCCACAACCTTCTGATGAATCCACTCATCCTTGGACAAATCTATGATTACCTTTTCTTCATCTGGAGTGATCTCAACCTTTTCCAGTTCTTTTTCAGACACATCCACATAGTTTGTATCCAAAAATATATCAAAAGTCTCGATTTCTCTCCCTCTTTGTCTTGTAGGATTTGATCTTAGGAGTCCTACTATGGCTATGCGATCCCCGGGTCGAGCCACATCCACAAGATCCCTTCTTAGGATGGCATCCAGCGTTCGTGGTAGCTGTCCTGGCGGTAGGTCCTCTGGCCTCTCCTGAATCCGGATTTTCTGCCAATCTATGAATTTTGACATATCTTCCATGAGGTTAAATGGACCTTTGCGTCCACAACTGGGGCTATCACATATTGGCGGCGCTGTGATGGGTCCCCATTCTTGAGCCCTTACTATGATTCTTCCACATCTTTGGCATTGAAATGCAGCTTCGATGATCTGTGGCTTGACTTCGCTGGATCTGGTGAGTATACCGTCAACCATGATGAATTTCCCTATATGTTCAGCTCTTAGTTTTCTTAGTGAGATGTGATTTGTGGTGGGAAGGTTCTTAAATCTGGCAAAGAACCTGTCTCCTTTTTCCTCGACACGCTCAACATACTCTTTTTCATCAATCTCTATTATATTTTTTACAGCTTTTGAGGATGCTTCAATATGCTTTTCTGGCTTTTCAAGCATATTCTTGGCCAGCTCAGGATCAAATTTGAGAAGATCATCAAAATCAATAACGAGAGAGATTTCTCCCATAACAGGCATCTGACCGATTTTTTCACGGTATTTTGTAACGCCTTTCTTGTCCTTATAGGTCTTATACAAATTTTCAAATCTCTCAATGGGGTCAACTTTAAGCTCCATACTCTTCACTCCTAGAATATCATTGAACTCCAATCTCTTATTAGCTTAGCTAACCTTTCATAAAGCCACAATTCCTCACTTACCATAGTCCCGGTAAGGCTTGGATGAACATCTTTCAATGCCATTTTAACCATTTTGGAAAGACGTGCAGAAATCAAATCGCGAACAGGAACCTCAACTTGTTCCAGTTTTTGCGACGTGATCGGAGTAGGTTCTTTCTTATTCTGCTCTCTAAGAGATCTCAGCATCTTTCTTATCTCAAAATAGAAGTCCTCATCCAACTCGCCAAGTTTCACATCAGAGGTTTCTTTCCACAGGATATTGTGCAATTTGGAAACGTCAATCTCTTCTTCATCCTGATACTCTGCAATACCATGCTTGACCAGTATATCGGCTTGCCACCTTGGGACTTCCATTCTTTCTCCTTCTCTCAGCGGTCCAAGTGTTTGGCCAGCGACGATAATCTTATGATGTTCTTTCTTGATCACAATCTTAGCTGGCTTATTCTCATGCTCGAAAGCAAACCTCTCCGGGTCAAATTCCAACGATTTTCCCTCCAAGATACTACTAAAAAATAAACATTATAAAACCTAACCTTTCATAGTCAGATTAAATATAAATCTGCCCCCCTAAACATCTTGCAGGAATGAACCATGAATAAAAGCTATTTACAATGCCCTCAGTGTGATACTAACTACAAGGCTTTACCGCCCAAGCATAGATGCTCAGATTGTGGATCAGCTTTGGAATATCAATATGATTATGAAGCTCTCAAGTCTCTCGTATCTTTGGAAGGTAGCATAAACTTTTGGCGTTATGCTTCATTCTTGCCTGAAGTAAAAGTCGAGCACAGGATCTCGTTGGGTGAAGGTGGAACACCCATAATACCTGCAAAACGCCTTTCAAAAAAAATAGGTCTTACAGGACTGTCACTTAAGGATGAGACAAGAAATCCGACGAATTCTTTTAGGGACAGAGCAGCAACCCTGATGGTCTCCAATTCATTTGAATATGGTTACAAACATTTAGTCTGTGCCTCGAATGGAAACCTGGGTGCATCTGTTGCTGCCTATGCAGCCAAAGCAGGTTTGGAATGCAGCGTCATAGTGCCTCGGAGAGTCCATGTTGGAAAACTTGCGCAGATGTATGCATATAATGCACAAATTACCACAAGTGGGGATATTGTAGATGACTCTATAGAAATGGCCGAGAAACTGGCAAGAGAAGAGGGTTTTTACCAAGCCACGGATGGTCTAAATCCTCTGACAATCGAATCCCAGAAGACAATGGCGTTCGAGATCTGGGAGCAAACCGATGTTCCCGATTGGATAATTGCTCCCATGGGAAGCGGAGGTACCGTCTATTCGCTATGGAAAGGCTTTAGGGAACTGGAAGTACTAGATCTTTCTAACAAAATGCCAAGGATAGTTGGCGTTCAAGCTGAGGGATGTGCGCCCATAGTAGAAGCTTTTGAGGGTGAGGGTGGAATCAAGAGCCCCCGCAAAGCGGAAACAGATGCTCTGGCCATTCTGGTAAAACGGCCGTTAATTGGTGAGCAGGCATTAAAGGCGATCAGAGAGTCTGATGGTTTTGCCATTTCAGTATCTGATGAAAGCATTCGAAAAGCTGAAGGTCTTCTTGCTCAATCGGAGGGGCTGTTCTCTGAGCTGGCCAGTGCAGCAACAATCTCTTGTGTTCAAAAGCTAGTAACGGATGGAGCAATCGATTCTACCGATAAGGTTGTTTGTCTAATCACCGCTAGTGGTCTAAAAGCCCCCTATGTCCTTGAAGCTCTAATTAGGCACCCAAAAGTTGTTGGGGTGAGGGGGAAGGTAAGTGTAAAACTTAGGATTCTTCGTCTTCTCGAATTAGGCAAATCCTACGGCTACCTAATTTGGAACAGTCTAGGACGCTCTATAAGTCTTCAGGCAGTATATCAGCATTTGACTGAGTTGGAAGATAAGGACTTAATATCTTCTAAGGAAGAAGGCAAACGTAAGTACTATCAAATCATGGGTCGTGGGAAGCGCGTTTTAGACGCTCTGGAAGAACTTGCTGCCCTTTTCTGATTTGGTGCTCTTCTGCTTCGAGCGTAAGCATTATATACAGGCTATAACTTTATTAAAGTTTAAACTTGCATATGCTGGTGAAAAATGTGGGGCTACTGGATGCTATTCGGAGCAGAACTCCGAAATATCCTACGAGCGCTAACATTGCTCTCATCGCTTTTTTCATTATTATTACATATCTCTTTACATCGTTTATTCAAGTTCCTGTTCCTGCTACTGGAGGCTACATAAACATAGGTGAGGCCGGTGTTTTTATATCTGCTTTGCTTCTGGGTCCAGTAGGTGGTGCAATTGCAGGAGGAGTCGGTTCTGCCTTTGCAGACTTGTATTGGGGCTGGACCATTTATGTACCTTGGACTCTAGTGATTAAAGGACTGGAAGGGCTGATAGTTGGTCTTTTTAGCAGAAGAAAAGCAGTCTATAACGCAATCGTTGTTGTTGCCGCTGGCCTTTGGATGGTTACCGGTTACTTCCTTGTTGAGGGTTTTATATTATGGGGAGTTCCGGTTGCAATGGTGGAGATTCCAGGAAACTTAGTACAGGTTGCTGCCGGCGCGATAATTGCCTTGCCAGTTGCCACTATATCCAGACAAGCAATGCCATATCCTGCGGAAGGTCCCCCTGAAAAGACTGAGTCTGAGACCAAAGACTGAGGATTCTACCTTCTTAGACTATACATTCCAGAATTCACACCAAAATGAAATTCGAGAGTCTCATTTCTGAAAAATTTAAATATATAACTGCGTTATAATATGTGGAGATTGGT
>JBHLPJ010000133.1:0-3846 GCA_048939565.1 Promethearchaeota archaeon | reverse complement strand
CTCCATCACCTTGTCTTTGGTTTTTAACAACTCCTCCTTTGCTTTTGCGAATGTTTCCATCAATTCTTTTTTCACACCTCTAATATCAATCTCTGTATCTTTCTTTGATACCGTTTCTTCAAAAGTCACACTTGGTTCTCTGATTTCAACGCCACCACTATAGGCCTCAAAATGCTCACCATACAAATCCTGCAGGAATGCTTTAGCTATATGAGTTCGTACTGAATCATAATAGCCTAAGAACAGGACTCTTAGTTTTCTTTCACTAAAAGATTCGATAGCTTCCATCTCATCCACCCATTATAGGAAGCATCTAATTATAGGTTTTTCCTTGGGTCGGATAGACATTAATATATTTTCATTCTTCAGTTCTGTTAATCTGGCGAGATTCGATCTTAATTGACTAATGACGCTGTGATCAAGAAGAATCCTTATATTTCCCTAATCTATCATCAAGGAGGTAAAGCGAAAATTATTCATGATCTTCTTCCCGCTAACCAAAGAATCAGCTTTCCGAAGGATACGAAAATGAGCTTACTTGGAGAAGTAATCAATATAGCTGTAGCGTTGATCGGGGGGCTACTCTTAGGTATTGAACGTCAGTATAGTCGCAAAGCCATAGGTTTTGGTGTATTTACAGCTGTTTCGGCAGGGAGCTGTATTCTGACAACCATGGGAATCGTCCTGTTCGAATCACCCATCGCAATCATAGCGGCGATAATCACAAGTATTGGCTTTCTAGGTGCAGGGGCGATTTTCCGGGGAGTAGGCAGAGCACTTGGATTGACAACGGCCTCACTTCTCTGGGCAAGTGCAGCTTTTGGGATAACTGTGGGAACCGGTTTATACGAAGCTGCTATCGGAATGTATTCTGCAATTTGGATTGTTATCTTTGTTGATCGCATATTTGAGAGAAAAGGAATAGGAATTCACCAACGGCTAATGACAATTCTTGCTAGTGATATATTCACTCTCGAAGATTTGAAAAGCGAGCTATCCAGATATAATATCAAACTCGAAAGGGCGTCCTTTGATAAAGAACGTGGCGAATATTCCATGACTTTTGCAGTACGATTCCATCCAAACGATATTGAGGCTATTCTTGATAAGGTTTCAAAGCTTGACAAAATTGTTAAAGCAGATATTAGCTAGATTTCAGGAGGTACGACCGATACATCATCCAGGCCAAAGAAGGAATGCCCTGCTATTCCTGGCAGTCTCAACATAAGCTATATATATCCATTCTCATATTTCAAGTGATGAATCCGCGTCCGTTACAAAAAGATCGATCAATACGGTGGGGTGCAGCTTGCAGACTTTTTACGATTATCTTATTTACTTCTGGGCCAATTTTGGAATTCTGGTCATATATGGAATAGTAATGCTTTCAATGTTTATAGTTCAGAGAGTTCTGGTCAAGAATCTTAGGAAAAGGTATACAGATCTTGGTCTTTCACCTGATTCTGCCAACACACTTGTATTAATGTTCAGGATCATATTCGTAGTTATTGCAATAGTTTTGACTCTTACCGTTATTTCATCAACATTTATTGGACTCTATATCGATCCTGCCTGGCTTATAAGTATCTCAGCACTGATCGGTACGGCAATAGGTTTGGCTTCGGCTCAGGCTTTGGGGAATATTATTGCGGGCTTTTACATCTTGATCAGTAGGCCATTTAGGATCGGAGATCTTGTAAGAATCGGTGATGAAGAAGGGATCATCGATGAGATTACGCTGAACTATAGCAAGATTCTAACATTTAGCTATACCAAAACGCTGATCCCTAACAGCAAGGTTTTATCCTCCAATGTTATGAATTATAGGATCTCCAAAGATAGATTAAGTGAGATTTTGGGAGAAGAAATCATTCTGTCGGATGAAAAGGGTCTGATAGACAGGCTCAAGAAATTAATATCTGAAGGGGAGAAATTCTACATCTATAATTTTGATTTTCCTATCAAACCTGAGCTTAAGGTGGGTGCCGCCAAAAAAGCCTTTGAGAAGGTATGTAATGATTGGGGATCCGTTTTCGGTCACGTTCCGCTTTTTGGGTTCGCAATAGTTAGCAAAGCGGGTACGATAAAGAATGTTTTCAGCTTCTATTTGGTAGTGAATGATCCGAGAATAATATTGGATAAGCGTGGAGAATTTATTGAGAGTCTGGTTAGTGAACTCGATGAGATCTAAAATCAAAGATAGCATGCAAAGGGGTTAACTGTAACATCCTTTTCACTATAAACCTAGGATCTGAGGTCTGAAAGCAAAGTCAGATTATGCTCATAATTCCAGCAATGGTTTGAAGGTAGATTGCAATGAGGAGGCTCTTTAGAAAGAGGTCAAAAAAGACCGGTCTTCCGCCTGGAACTCCCATCCACATTGGTGAAAAAAGGATTGAAAAAACAAGGATAAGGATCATTGAGTATGACAAAAACCAGTTTCAGGAAGAAGATGTTAAGTCGGTTGACAAATGCTTTCCACTCAAGATGAAACCAACCACAACTTGGATCAATCTAGATGGTATTCATCAGGTAGAAATTATGCAAAAAATCGGAAATCATCTTGGTCTGCACCCACTGACTCTAGAAGATATTGTGAATACAGAACAGCGTCCAAAGATGGAGGACTTTGGAGACTATATCTTCTTGATTTTGAAGATGTTTTATCTCGACACAGAGAACAATGAAATAAGATCGGAGCAGGTTAGCATGGTTTTGGGTCCCAACTATGTTATTTCATTTCAGGAAGGTGAAGGGGATGTTTTTGATCCAATCCGAGAGAGAATTAGGACTGGAAAAGGTCGCGTTAGAGCAATGGAGGCAGACTATCTTGCCTATGCCTTGATTGATATAATTGTTGATAACTATTTCGCAGTCTTGGAGAGACTTGAAGAAGAAATAGACGATGTGGAAGACGAGTTAATTACCGATCCTGCGATCCGAACATTGCAGAATATTCACAGGTTGAAAAGGGATACGATATTTATGCGCAAGTCAGTCTGGCCTTTAAGAGAGACGATCAGTAAGTTGGGAAGACAAGAGTCTTCACTTGTTCATGAATCTACAGAAATATATCTTAGAGATGTCTACGACCACACAATTCAAATTATTGATGTAATAGAGACATATCGGGACATGCTTTCCGGAATGCTTGACATATATCTTTCAAGTTTAAGCAACAGAATGAATGAAGTCATGAAAGTATTAACGATTATTGCTACAATATTCATCCCTCTAACGTTCATCGTGGGCCTCTATGGTATGAATTTCGTATATATGCCGGAACTCGAATGGTTTTGGGGCTATCCTGTGATTCTGCTTACGATGCTTGTAATTGGTATCCTAATGGTGATTTATTTCCGGATCAAGAAGTGGTTGTAGAAGATGTTCTCCAGACGGCTTTTTCCGCCACCAAATTGTGTTTTCTCAAAGAAGGTTCAATCCAAAAGATATAATGGCGGAAACTTGCAGGACGATAGCTAATCTTTACATCTGCTCTTCTTTCTTTGGATTTATTTGTGTCAGTATAATTGTAAGTTTGCCCTTAATTACCATCTAACCAGCCTCATCGCAATAGGAATGACGGATGAGCTTCGTTTGAAGGAAGGGGAAAGGGCAGCTCCCATAATTAAGGCAACTGAAGTTATGATATATAGATGATGATAGAAAAACATCTGAGGTTTGATGAAAGGGCAGGGAAAAGGAAAGGAAAAGAAAGGAATGTTACTCACGTTTTCTGATTAGCCAGACTGTTGCAGTTGCCACTATAACTACAGCTCCTACACCGATCCCCACCAACACAATGAAAATCGGGAAATCTCCAACCACGGGCGGTCCAACAGGCTC
>JBHLPJ010000132.1:0-3852 GCA_048939565.1 Promethearchaeota archaeon | reverse complement strand
ATTAGTTGATAAAAGATGACATTTGCACAATCTTTGATTCTTTGTTTTATATTTTTCTGTAGCATTCAATCATAGTTGGTATATTTATGCAGGTTAAGACGGTTTGCCTTGGATGCTAAAGTAAGAACCTTAATCCTAAAAAAATATATACTTCATTTTGAATCTAGTACGAGGAGATGGAAGCAAGTGATTAAAGCTGTTTTTTTTGATTTGGGAGATACGTTGATTTCTGAAGAAGGCGTAGGTGGGGTTTCACTTCGCAAGGCGAAACTGGAAAAAGTACCTCATGTGGATAGTGTTCTGGGAAAGCTAAAAGAGAAATACAGACTAGGGCTGATAACCAATACTACAACTTCCAGAGAGGAAGATGTACGCTGGGCGTTGCATAAAATCGGGATAGTAGAATATTTTGATGTGATAGTGACATCGGTTGATGCAGAATCAAGAAAACCGGATGAAAGAATCTTCGAAATAGCTCTTGATGCGGTTGGAGTCAAAGCAACAGAAGCTGTGATGATAGGCAATCGCATATTAAGAGACGTTTTGGGTGGAAACAAGATGGGTATGAAGACGATCTTGTTTAGATGGAATGAAAGATATCCAGATCGAGTAACTTCGCCACAAGAAAGGCCGACTCGAATCATCGAATCGCTAAAGGATTTGCCAAAGGTTCTTGAGGAACTGGAAAGAGAGTTTTAGACTGGGGCATTCCAAAAGCCTTATAATCTGCTGAAAAAACCGATCAAACGATTGATTCCTTCCTCCAGATCCCTATCTGGCAAGGCGTAGCATATTCTAAAGCTATATTCACCCCCGGCTCCAAACAATGTGCCTGGTGCCACAGCTACAGCAGCGTCAAAAAGCAATTTTCTGGACAGATCATCGGCACGTATGCCAAAATCCTTTGCATTTGGATAGATGTAAAATGCTCCTTCAGGAATCTGAAAGCTGAGTCTATCTATCTTCTTGAGTCCTTTGATAATAGTCTCCCTCTTGGCACTGCTTTGTACGAGGAGATTTCTGACATATAGCTCCGCTTCCTTCAGAACATCTATGCAGGCTCTTTGGATGAAAGTTGCTGGTCCAGTTACGCTATGCTGTTGAACAATGTTCATTGCATCTATTAGATCTCTGGGTCCAGCAGCATATCCAATTCGCCACCCTGTCATTGCAAAGACCTTGGAAAAACTATCAACTAACAGAGTTCGATCTCTTGCACCTTTGATAGATGCTTGACTCACATGCTTCTTACCATCGTACGTGTATGCCCAATCAACCTCATCAGACAGTATGAATGTCTTATAGTCCTCAGTTAGGTCGCTTATTGCTCGAAGGCTTTGCTCGTCCAGAACCCCGCCAGTAGGATTATTCGGTGTGTTAATGACCAGCGCCTTTGTTTTGGGAGTTAATGCTTCTTTCAGCTTCTCTTCATCAACTGTGTAGGGTTCTCTGGTAAGTACTTCTTTGATTTTCTTACATCCAAAAAGTAGGGGAACAGCCTTGAAGCTACTCCAGTATGGAGTCAAAAGGACGACTTCATCTCCTGGCGAAAGCACTGAAGCGAAAAAAGAATATATTGCGAATTTTGCTCCTGGAGTGACAATTATGTCCTCGGGGTGGTAATTCAAACCTCTCGACTTTCCTAAGAACTCTGCAATAGCTTCTCTGAGCTCAAAAAGACCTCTTGTGGGAGCATAGTGTCGATATCCTTCCTCTAAGGCTTTAATTGTGGATTCTATTGCTGAAGGGGGAGGATCAAAATAAGGTTCTGCTACGTCAAATCGCACAACACTGATCCCTTTTTGTCTTTCTACTTCCGGGATTGAGTCCGCTACAGCAACGGGCGATATTGGTATTGAACTAAAGTCCCTGATCATGAACATACACCCTTTAATTACAAGGGATTTGTTAATAGAAAAAGGTTTTTCAAGAGTGTGGAGGCGTGTGAATCTCCACAAAAGGAGTTGGTCGAACGCCAAGTGGTCTTCAAAGGCAACTCTAGACGCTTATCACGGCCTGAGTAATCTTATACGTTTCGAAAATCTCCTTGGCTGCTCTAACAATAGCCTTTTGCTCCTCCTGAGTCAACATGTCCCACAGATCAAAGCCAAAGCTTCTGCTTATTCGCCCAGGTACAGTCACGTGTACAGGTTCTGGAATTTCATCGAATTTTCGAGGTATTGCATAGCTTGTCAATCTTCCAGTATTCAGAATGATTCCTCGGATTATCTCTAGAAAAGACCCTGCAGGTCCCCATCTCGTTCCTTTGAGAGTTGATATTATGTCCATGCTTATGTTTCGAATATATGAGACGACCTTTTCCTTGTCAATCGTCTTGTTCTTATCATTAAGGTATTCATCGAGCGTTAAGCTATCAATACGGACTGTGCTCCACAAGGGCACTGAAGCTTGGCCATGCTCCCCGCCGACAAAAGCTTCAATCAACCTCATTGGAACGTCCAATTCCCTAGATAATGCAGTTCTGAATCTACATGTTTCCAGGTTTGTACCTGTACCAACAACTTTGCGTTTGCTGTTTGTAAGCCTATATGCTAATGTCGATAGAGCATCGACAGGATTGGTTATAACAAAGTACCAAGTCCTCGGATTTCTGTCCAATGAGCTTGTTACAACATCATGGATCGCTCTTGCGTTCTCATTTGCAAGATCTCTGCGAGTCATTCCGGGAGGGATTTGCTGTGGTCTTGGCAAGCCAGCAGCAACAACGATCAAGTCAGCATCTTGTATGTATTTTGAATGACTAAATGATTCAAGTTCCATATCGAATCCATGTGCTGCAATGGCATGATTCAGATCTTCTTTCACCATTTCGGCAACCCGTGGGGCGGTATCAATCAAAGTCAATTTCTCAACATATTTCTCGAAAACAAGAGTATAGGCAACTCCCTGACCGACGCGACCGGTACCGGCTATGGCTATGTGCACCATACCACTCACCCATGTTCAGATCCAACTATTTATGGGGAAGCATGATAGAACGGTCTACCTTCATTAAGTTTTTCTTTCAATATAAGAATTAAACAGAAAAAAGATCAGAGGGGATGATTCTTGTTACATATTTGTGTCTTAAGCTTCTCTTCAATACCGGATCGAACATTTCTAACTCCCAAATGTCAGCAAACAGCATATCTTGCTTAATTGTAGGGATTGTTCCAGCGAATACAGCAGTCCCTGAGAGATCTTCACCGACATGATCCTTGATCACAGGTTCTAGATCTTCCCATGTAAGAAGTAACCTCAATTTATCATCTTGATATAGTTCTTTTATGCCTCCACGCTGAATCCAAGACCTTATAGTGATGTCGTCCCAATGGTCCTTAACTTCCTCATAGAGCCACACGGTATTTGATATGATCTTAGGAACTGCATCTTTTGATTTTTGAAGATCCAGCTTTTCTATTTCCCTATCTGTATGATCGCTGCCAACTGTGACGTAGGTTATTGGTCCGTTAACTAGAATTACGTATTCAACTTCACCAGATGTCTTTTCATGCTTTACTTGCACAGTATTATCGGTCGTTAGGCGTTCGGGACTGGCGGCTAAAACTACGGGCACACTGGATCCTTCCCAGATTATGCCAAGCTTCTTTGCTTCTTCTATGTGTTTCATAACTACAGCTCTGTTTCTGCCGGCGAAACCCAGGCAAATCAGATTCTTTGCCTCATATTCTATTCTGCTTTTTCCTTTTAGAGTCTGGACTGTCAGAGGAATCTTTTTCGTGATTGCTTTCCGCCTCCAGTTCAGCCCCTTTTGAAGAAGTCGATTATCCTTTCCGCCAGCACTGTGCCTACTGCCCTTTGGGCTTCTAACGTGGATGCTCCAATATGTGG
>JBHLPJ010000131.1:0-3871 GCA_048939565.1 Promethearchaeota archaeon | reverse complement strand
CCCGGGGTGTCTCTTACATTGTATCCCCTCATCCGCTTATATCTCAGAAGGAAATCCTTCAATACCTTGTTCCAACCCGTACCAACATGGATATCTCCTGTTGTATATGGAGGACCATCTATGAATAAGTACTCCGGAGATTCTTTTCTTAAAGCTTTGACCTTCTCATAGGTTTTATTGTTTTTCCAAGATTTCATTATCCGCCTTTCTAGATCTGGGAAGTCCACAGCTTTGGAGAGTTCCTTTACGGTTGCCATAAGAATACATCACCTTTTGATTTTAAATAATCGGAGCTCAGCAGACAATTATTTTCATAAGACGGGAGACGAGCTTTTAAAAGGAGGCTTTTCAGACATCTAGCTGCGAATTTCTCTATCCCTCGTCAACACTGTCACCTTTCCAATTCTGATATAGTAGCCTCATTTTTAAGCTTTTCGTACTTCTTAAGAGTCTTTTTCACAAACCCTATCTTCTTCATTCGTTCTTTTAGGATACAGACAGACTATTGATGTTTGTTTTCAAAGCGATTATTGTGACATGCTGTTGATTATCGAAAATCCTCGTAATTTTGCGTTCAACTAGAAAGGTGTTCCATGTCTCCATTTTTCCTTTTGTTTTTCCTTCCTCATCACCTTTTTGATTTGTTTATAATGAGTCGTACAGACATATACTCTGGTAGATTTTCCAATATTTATGCGTAGGTTTGCCTTTTTGACTAATTCAGGAGATAAAGAGCGGACTGCATCTTCATTGCATTCTTCCACACTGCAAGTAATCCCCCTTTTGATTTTGCCCATCTGTTTGTCCTCCGTTAGAACACAATCATAACTTTCAACTGCTTTTTAAATTCTTTCATAATCAAGAAAAAAGATCCTGCTTAATCATTTCGTCTACTCGTTTTTTCCATTTTAGCACACTTAGAGCTGTTTTTTCCTGATCCTCCTTTTTGAAAGCATGCTTATTGTCATAGGCATGTAGCGTCTCCAACAGCTGACCCATAGACAAAAGAATTGGATCGAAACGATCAGGGCCAAGCAGCTTATACAAGGTTTCCCGACTGTCTGCCAAAGAGAAATAAATACTGCGTACATTCCCGCCGACAAGAGTCGATTTTAGACTGACATCTAATTCCTTTTCAACATCTATTAGGCGAAGTATATGATCTTGCTCTTCATAGCTCAAATCTTTTGCCTTACTAAGGCTTTTTTCTATTAGACCCATAACGTCATCGAATATTGTTTCAAGACGTTCTGAGTTTGTGCACCAGACTTCTACGTTAATTGCTTTTCCTTTTTCTTTAACACTCACACTGACAACGACTTTATCATCATCGGTGGACCTAAACAATGTTGCTTCTCCAGAGTATGGACTTTCAGTTTCAGAAAGATGAACGCACTTACTCCTGATCGAATTTGCTGCCCAATAGCAAATGTTAAAGGCTAATCTGGGATTTGTCCCGTCTATCTGGAAGGTTTTACTTACTCTGGAAGACCTGGCTTTCACATCTTCAGAGGTTTTTTCCCAATCCAATTTCCTCAGCTCCTGATTACTGGATAGAACGCCCGATTGCATTTGTAGGAGGTGGTGGGCGGGCGGAGATTTGAACTCCGGACTTTCAGTCTGACAATCTATTGTCAGATCTCCGCGTTGTAAGCGCGGTTTTATGTCTTTTTTGGGGATGTCATAACCACCTAGACCACCCGCCCAAATTAGCCTTTCGGAGAATGGTCTTGCATCTATTTATTCTTTACCTAATAAATGTAATTTAGTCTTTCGTTTCCCGAATTACTTCTTCGAAGATACTATTTGACCTGATGTATGTCTTATAAAATTCTAGATTTCCAGACTTCCAGAGCTTCCTCCCCGAAAAATTGCCCATTAAATTCATACGGAGTTTTCCTTATAGATGCCATATCTTGATAAGAAGTATGCAGCCCTTGCAACCCTTTTGGGAGAGGGATAAACTGGAATCTTGTTCTCTCTAAAAATCTCCAGTGCTTCCACTATACTGGAACCACCCATCCAAAAAGCTAAAGCAGGCTTGTCATATTTCTTGGTGACATCAACGATTGCTTTTGCAGGTTCGTCTGCAGTTACTACGCCTTGAGAAGCAAAGATGGCAATGATACAATCAATATTGTCTTCACCCAGAGCAAACTCGGCTGCATGCCTATAGGCATCATAGTCTGCTGTCCCAGTCATATCCACAGGATTGACCGGAGAGGCAATTGGCAACAAAACCTCTTTGAGTCTCTTCATGGTCTTTTCAGGAAAGAGTGGAATATCTAATCCGAATTCTCTACACCAATCAGCTGTTATTACAGCCAGCCCTCCAGTATTTGAGATTAATGCAACGTTCTTCCCCTTGGCAGGTTTTTGATAGGCAAAGGCGGTTGCGAGATCAAACAACTCTTCAAGATCGTAGACTCTTATGATGCCCGCTTGTTTGAATGCAGCTTCGACAATTTCATCCGAGCTGGCAATTGAGGCAGTATGAGAAAGGGCTGCTCTTGCACCCACGTCACTCACCCCCGACTTTATGGCAACCACAGGTTTCTTTTTGGTTACTTCTTTCGCAACATTGAAGAGCTTTCGACCTTCTTTGATTCCTTCCATATATAGAGTTACTACCTTTGTCTGTTTGTCCTTTGATAAGTAAAGCATCAGATCGGCCTCATCAACATCAGCCTTATTTCCGAGATTTACGAATTTGGAGAATCCCAGCTCCTCTCTAGAAGCCCAATCTAAGGTTCCACTACAGATGGCTCCGCTTTGAGAGATGAATGCTATGGAACCCTTGAGTGCTTTGGAGAATGTGAAAGTGATGTCCAATTCAGATTCCGTATTGATCAGTCCAAAGCAATTCGGGCCAATGATTCTGATGTTGCCCTCTTTTGCTATTTTCAGAATCTCATCTTGGAGTCTGTTGTTACCAACTTCAGCAAATCCTGAAGACACAATAACTACTCCTTTGACGCCCTTTTCCGCCGCTTCTTCCATAATCTTTGGAACAATGCGTGCAGGAACAACTATTTCGGCCAGATCAACTTTGTCAGGGATTTCTTTAATGCTGGGATAGACTCTTCTTCCGAATATGGTATCTGTGTTTGGATTGACCAGGTAAATCCTTCCAAGATAGCCTCCTGTCAGGGCATTTCTTGTTATTATGCCATTGATTGTGTCAATCTTGCTTGATGCACCAATTATTGCGATTGATTCTGGCTGCATTATGGCCTTAATTTGGGCGTAAGTTCTTTTGGCAGAATCCTTAGTGAGCAATTTCATGATTCTTCCCCTCAAAGAGTATTTATAATTACTATCGTTTTATATATAGAGTTTTAAAACAATTATGTTGCGAGGTGAACTTATTGAAGTTTATAACCTTTGCAGATATAGAAGCGAAGCGAGAACAAGAGGCTTACTTGGCAATGGCCCACAAGATACCAAAACTCCCAGGAGTCGAGGGAGTTTATTTGACAATCGGTGCGCATGACATTGTTATCATACACGAGGCAGATTCTCTCAAAAAAGGAGTCCAACTAGCCATTAAAATAAGAAGTATGCCCGGGATCATAGATGCTGAAACAACAGTCTGTTTAGATATTGAAAAAATATTCGAACGATGATGATTGTTGCCTATTTTTGATTTCTCCGATTTTTGTTCCATCTTAGTCGGGCCCTTAGCTTAATCGATTAGAGTTTTTGCAGCATTTCTTCCCCGCTTCGCAATCCAGGCTTGGTTTTGGCAGATATTGCCTTAGCATCCTTTGTGACAGTCTATTTGGGTTTTTCCTAGCAAATGGATAGAAGCATTAGTCTAACGATATGTTGAAAGCGCAGAACCAGGCGTCTCCAACATATCCTTGAGTTC
>JBHLPJ010000130.1:0-3885 GCA_048939565.1 Promethearchaeota archaeon | reverse complement strand
CATGATCCAGACAACCAGCTACAAGGAAACAATAGACTTCCTCTACACAGCCGCAAGACAAGAGCAGATAGTTGAGAAGAGAATTCCAGTTGTTCACCCAGTAAAGAAAACAGAAACCTTGGCTGAGGCGCAAATATTTTTCATGGCAAGCCTACCAAACATCGGAAGAGAGAAGGCAATAGCTCTCCTGAAATCCTATCAGGCTCCCCTAAACGCGCTGATAAACGTAGATCAATGGCCAAAAGATGTCCACGGTCTGGGCCCAAAGATCACCGAGAAAGTGAAGCAGGTTATACACGAGCCTTACGAGAAATGATAAAAAGTTTTTAGGTAAATTCAAGTTTAACCTAAACGCGCTCACTGGCGGATCAAAAACGTGAAGGAAGCAAATTAATGGGGAAATTACTCTGGCAACCTTCTGAAGAACGCATAAAACAGGCCAACATGACCAAGTTTATCGACTTTGTCAATAAAAAATATGGTCTTGAAATTAGCTCTTACGCCCAACTGTACAACTGGTCGATCAAAAATATAGCAGATTTTTGGGTGGCCATGTGGAAATTTGGGGGAATCAAGGCTTACCGTGGATACGATAAGGTAGTCGATGACTTGAGCAAGTTTCCTGGTGCAAGATGGTTTATAGGCGCAGAATTGAATTTCGCCGAGAACCTCTTGAGATACAGAGACGACCATGCAGCTTTTATTTTCAAAGGAGAAACCCAGAAATCAGCCAGAATGACCTATGCAGAAGTATACAACTCTGTGGCAGGTCTGGCCAAATCGCTGCGCGAGATGGGGATTGCCCCTGGAGACCGAATATGTGCCTATATGCCCAATTTAATAGAGACCGCTATTGCCATGCTTGCCGCTACCAGTATCGGAGCTATATGGGCTTCTTGTGGCGCTGACCTCGGGACACAAGCGGCACTTGATCGTCTTGGTCAAGTCGAACCGAAAGTTTTGTTTACGGCTGATGGATATTTCTATAAAGGTAAGACTTTTGATACTTTACTTAAAGCCGAGAAAGTTGCCAAAGGAATCCCCTCGCTGGAAAAAGTGATTGTAGCTTCATATGTGGAAGCCGAACCTGATATTAGTAATATCCCTAACTCTGCACATTACAATGATTTTCTGTCTCCAGAAAAACAACCGGAAATTCGATTTGAACAATTGCCTTTCAATCATCCTGTATATATTATGTTTTCCTCCGGAACAACCGGTAAGCCAAAGTGCATGGTGCAAGGAGCCGGTGGAGTCCTCATCAATCACTTAAAGGAGCTGATGCTCCACACGGATTTAAAACGAGAAGACACGATCTTGTACATAACAAGCTGTAGTTGGATGATGTGGAATTGGCTAATGAGCTCCTTAGCGGTGGGAGCTACCATAGCGTTATACGACGGCAATCCCAATTATCCTGACCCAAATGTCATGTGGAAACTAATTCAGGATGAAAAAATAACTGTTTTCGGCTGCAGTGCAACTTACCTCAATTATCTCCGAAGTCAGGGAGTTAAGCCTGGAAAAGACTTCGATCTGTCGTCGTTACGAGAAATATCCCAAACTGGTTCTCCTCTTTCGGCTGAAGGGTTTGAATATGTTTACCAAGAAATCAAAAAGGACCTGCATTTCAATTCTATTTCGGGCGGCACAGATATCAATGGCTGTTTTGCTGCCGGAAGTCCCACCCTGCCTGTGTATGCTGGTGAATTACAGGCTCCGGCATTAGGAATGAAAGTGAAGGCATATGATGAGGAGGGTAGATCAATAGTTGATCAGCAAGGAGAGCTTGTTTGTGAGGCTCCTTCTCCCTCGATGCCACTTTATTTCTGGAACGATCCAGAAAATGAAAGGTACAAAGGAGCTTACTTTAGGTTTTATCCCGATAAGAATGTTTGGAGGCACGGCGATTACATCATGATTCATAGCGAAACAGGTGGAATCACTTTCTTCGGTCGTTCCGACGCCGTTTTAAAGCCTTCCGGGGTGCGCATAGGTACGGCTGAAATATATAATGCGGTTGAAGAATTAGAAGAGATTGCTGATAGCGTGGCCATAGGGCAGAGTTGGAAAGGAGATCAGCGTGTTATCCTCTTTGTGAAACTTGCTCAGGGATATAGTTTAACAGAGGATTTGAAGAATAAGATAAGAAAAACACTGCGCGAGAATGCGTCTCCCCGGCATGTCCCCGCGTTAATCGTCGAAGTGCCGGATGTTCCTTATACCTTCAGCATGAAGAAGGTTGAAATCGCTGTCACGAACATAATACATGGCAAGCCAGTCCTGAATAGGGATGCTTTGATTAATCCAGAATCGCTGGATTACTTTGAAAAAATTCTTCCTGAGCTTCAAAAGGATTAGAGTTTGACTCGGCGAGTAAGACTACTAAAAATTTTTTTCTGTTGAGAGTTTGTTCTTCAATTCAGTCACGTAGTCTACAAAACTGTAGCCCCTTTTTGTTTCGTAATTGAGTTCGAAGTTGGAGTATAAATCCTTCAAAATTGTTTTCTCTAACATGTGGGCTCCTGAACCAAAGAATCTCTCGATGCCCTTAGAGAATAATTGTATTTTTTCCGCGATCTTTTCCCTCTTTAGTGAAAGATTGTTCTCCAGGTAGCTGTAGATGATAAGAGTTGCCGCTTCTCCGAAGATTCTTTTCAGTTCTTCGTCTACTGTCTGCAGGATCAATTTCTCGAAATCTTTTTTCTCCTCATACATTCTATCACCATCTTTCAATTTCGTGGAGTTGAATATTCCTTGAGTAGAAGTTTTCATTCCCGGTCTCTGTTGCCTTTCTCTGTCAGTAGGCGTGCTCGGGTTTCGATCCATTCTGCAACCTTTGTTTGATTCATTTTCTCTGCTTTTCTTTGCTCCTTCAGTTTTTCGTTTACTATCTCCAGTAAGTTTTCGGGGTCCACGGGTTTCATGATGTAGGCGTCTGCGCCTAAGTTTAGGGCTTCGACAGCGTTTTCGAGGGCGGCGTATCCGGTGACCATTATTTTGACCATTCTTGGAGTAGTTTCTTCGATTTTTGTCAATAGTTTTGTGCCCTCTATGTCGGGTAGTTTGATGTCTAACAGCGCCATGTTATAGAAGTTCATCTTCGATTTTTCGATTGCTTCTCTGCCGTTTTTGGCTGTGTCTGTTCTATAACCCTTCTCTTCAAGAATGGCACTCAAGGTTTCTAGGATGCCCTCATTGTCGTCCACTATCAAAATGCTTGCCTTTTTCATGTTTGCTTTTCACCTCCTTCAGCTTGATGTATAGGCAACTTCACGGTGAAAGTTGATCCTTTGCCAACCTTGCTCTTCAATTCTATTCTTCCATTATGCGCTTCCACAATGTTTTTGCAGATGGCTAATCCTAGACCAACTCCTTGGGCTTTGGTTGTGAAGAGCGGTGTGAAGAGCCTCTCCATGTTCTCCTCGGGTATGCCGTCCCCCGTGTCCGTGAAGGAAACCTCAACAAGATCGCCGTCTTTTTTTGTTGAAATGGTTAATTCGCCGCCGTCTGGCATGGCTTGCGCCCCATTCAAGGCTATGTTCTGAAAGACTCTTCGCAATTGATGTAGATCAGCTTCTATTACTGGGACTTCACTGAACTTTGTGGTGAGTGTTACATTTTCAGGAAACTCAAGTTGAGCTAGAGTATCTTGGATTAATGAGATTAGGTTTAATTTCTTAAGGTCAGGTTTCTTGACTCTTGAAAAGTCTAGAAGGTCTTTTACGATGTTGTTTGAGTAGTTGATCTCATTGTCTATGATCCCAAACATCTTTTCTACTTTTTTATCCCCGGAAGCCGCTAGTTTCATTTTCAGATAATAAGACGCGTTTTGTATAGCCGACAAGGGATTCCTTAGATCGTGTCCAACCATGGTGGCTAGTT
>JBHLPJ010000129.1:0-3927 GCA_048939565.1 Promethearchaeota archaeon | reverse complement strand
CTCGGAATATCTTTACTGACATAAGGAACACCTCTCTTTCGGGTAGTATACTCTTCTTTTAAGTTTGTCGTTTACTTAAATAAAAGCAATGAATCATAAATCAATAGGTGGGAAGATCAGGGATCTTCATCCGAACGTGGCTTCTTCTTGAAATGCAGAAGAATGGACTCATGGGCTTTCAGGTATTGATTCTTTCCTGCCTTACTTTTAATTAGTTTTATTTCTTAACCAAGAACCAACTACCGAGGGGATTAGGCTATGGGCAAGGGTAAGGAAATCGAGATAGACTGCAACATAAATTGTCCGTACCTGTGTCAAATCTGTGTTTCCCTCCCAACAGCTGCTGAAACTTGCTGTGGAGTGAAAGAAGAAGCACCCACATTCAAAGAGGAAGCCTGAACTCTATCTTTTTTGACCTGATCAGTTTTTCAGATTACTGAATCCTCCTGAATGGTCAATCCACATCTGAACCACTGGTGTGCTTGGTTCTTTGCACAAGCTTAGGTTTGGGACGAAGGTTTCTTCCAATAGTTTTCCATAGAAAGATTCCACCCAATCTAGAACATATGTTCCAAAAGGAAAATTAATTATATTCCCTTAATGGGATTTAGAATGCACATTGGGGCAATAGAGTTAAAAATGTAAAGACACGAGTACCCTGTAATGGAAGGAGGGAACAGGTTGGAGTCTCCTGACCACATAAGGCTTAGCAACGCAGCAGATATCACTTTGGGCTACAGTCATGGGAGATTTTGGAGGAATGTCAAGCTATTCTGTATAAATGTTCTCCTTTACTTTGAGGATGGATGCAAAGCCAACTGTCTTTATTGTGCTCAAGGAAGAGAGATAGCAAGCTCTGCGGTATGTAAGTCGTTGATCAGGGTTGAGTGGCCCCTAAGGCCATTGGACGAAAGTATTGAGAGGTTCAGAAAGAAATTCGTAGGTTCAGGCTCATTCCACAGACCATACAGATTCTGTGTAAGCGCAATAACGCATTCAAAAGCTGTTGACGCAGAAATCGAGGTTGTTGGGAGAATTCATGATGCGTTAAGAGTCCCCGTTTCGGCTTTGATTTCGCCCACTATTTTTACGAGAGAAGCAATGGAGCAATTGAAAGAAGCCGGAGCAGAACGAGTAGGAATTGCAGTCGATTGTGCTAATAGAGATTCATTTGACATGTTGAGGGGAAATAGAGCCAGAGGACCTCACCAGTATGAAAGATATCTGGGAGGAGTTGGGGAAGCGGTCGACATTTTTGGCCCAGGAAAGCCAGGTATTCACCTAATGGTCGGATTGGGTGAGACCGAGAAAGAAGCAGTCAATCTAATACAAAGTGTCGACGATATGAATGCAGAAACTCATTTGTTCTCGTTTTATCCAGAGCCCGAAAGCCTGCTCTTGGAGTGGACAAGGCCAGACATCAGTCAATATAGACGCGTTCAGCTTGCAAGATATATCATAAATAATAGAATAGGAAGCTCCGACGAGATGGAATTCAACAAATATGGGCAGATTGTGGATTTTGGTTTAAGTGAGAGGTTTTTGAGGAGCATTTCTGAACACGGAGAGCCATTCATGACCTCGGGATGCCCAGGATGTAATCGACCATTCGCCAATGAAAGACCTGGCGAGGTCATCAGGAACTTCCCGTATCATCTGTCTAAGAATGAGGTAAAGGCCGCATTCAAGAAAGCGTTAAGATACAAAAAGCCAAAGAACACACTCAAGCATTTGGAGGAATACATACAAAAAAAAACCAGAGAAAGAAAAGAGGAACTGTCACTTCTCAGCGCTTGAAAATCTTCCAAGGAAGCTATCCCTTAGGGATGCCCAGTGCTTGTTTGCTCTGATTCAACTCTCTGTGTTTCGGTTCAGAGCCTATATGGAGGGAAACATCATCAATGGAGGGAAAAAAACCATGAAATCATGTCCGAGATGTAGTAGAGAAGTAGGCAGGGATGCAAGCTTCTGTGTACATTGTGGGGCCTACCTAAAGAGCCATTGGGAGGAGGAATACCCAGTTTCATCAGACGGGCTCATTGAAAAGGTTAAGAAACTAATACATGAGGGAAACGTCAGAAGGATTTTGGTAAAGAACGAAGAAGGCAAGATTCTGCTCGAAATACCAGTAACCATAGGTATAATTGGAGTGATTCTAGCTCCTTGGCTTGCAGCTCTGGGGGTAATTGCTGCAATAGCCTCAAAATGCACAGTGGTCGTAGAGAGAAGAGAAAAACAGACCTAAGTAATCTAAATAAGAACCTATTCAAACTTGCTTTCGAAGTCTCTTGCGAATTCCGAATCTGAATAGGCTTTTAGACGCTCAGTAGTTGTAGAATAGACATCAATCACTTCCTCTTCGAGAGCTAGTGGATTCTCTGCGATTCGCGGATCGATTTTGCTCAATTTGTCTATCAGGATCTCTTTTTCCTCAGGGGGCATAACATTGGGATCTGTCATCGCAGCAGCTCTAGCATCAATTCCTGAATCCAATAGATGCTTAAACGCTTTAAAAGGGAGCTCATAGAAGTCTCCAATGGCTCCCGTTCGCTGTGTGAACCCCTTGGATGTAGCTGCTTTAAAGGACACCCTGACGTACAGTTTTTCTGCGAACGGTTTTAATTGGTTAACATAATTTTCATCAGCACCAAAGAGAATGCCATTCGTCTCCAGAATGAAAAGAGGATATTTCGAATCCATTACATTCTCCAACACCGAAAGCAAATGCTCCTTTCCTATCGTAGGCTCACATCCTGATAATCGAAGTTTGTTAATCTTGAGATGCTTGAAACGTTCCCACCCGCGGGCAGTTATTCCTTCTTTGGCTTCCTTGAAAAGCCCCTGGGCTACTTCTATTGGGGAATAAAACTTGCCAAACTTCTCGGGAAAATCTCTTGACCAATTCCCCCAACAATAGATGCATCGTAAACAGCAACCTGACGCATAACCGGTTGCAATTCCTCCATAGACCGGGGCGCAATAGATTCCAGTATATTTTCTTTCTAGGCCTTCAGGACCATACCTAGTTACGATCTTTTCTGTTTCTTTTGCCAGTTCAAGAGGATCAAAAGGTTCCGAATCAGATGTAAAAAGACGAGGATATTCTTTCATTTTTCCTATCAACTCACTTCTATGATTTCAATCTTGCTGAGATCTGCTACTCCCAATCCTTTGGATTGAGCAAGCTTCAAATGATTTATCGATAACGGATCATAACCCAGCATGTTGGCCCCTACCGCGTCTGCAGCGACTAAATCCTTAGAGGCTATTATGACCCCTACTTCCTTTGGCCTTGCTCGGAGTTCTCCTCCAGTTCCACCAACCACTCCGTCTATTATAGCTAGATCTGGTTTAATGTATAGGTTTATGTCTATAATGCTTTCGTTAAGTCTGCGATGAAATCTTCCTTTCCTAAATACGGCGCTGGTCTTATCACCCAAAGTTGCACCTAGCATGTTCTTGAGTGAAAGGGTTACGGTTGTTAGGGAATGCGTTTTGAGAATTGGAACTGAGATTATGTAAGCATCATCAAGAGTGAGAGGAAACTCAAATTCCTTTACAAAAGAGGCTTCTGGGTTTCTTCTAATCTCATATTTATCCTCATTAAGATCAACGAGCTCTATGTTATAGTCTCTTGCGATCTCAGAATAGCCCAATGCTTGATACGCATCTGAAGTTTCACCCCATCCAGTGCCCTCAGCAATTATTACCTCAAATTCCTTATAGAAGTATCCTGCAATTGACTTAATAGTCTGGCAGGGTGTTGTTGTGGGCGGAGGTGAACTGTTAATTAAATTTGGCTTAAGAATGATTCTTCCTAGTTGGGGCTTCTCAAAATGGTCTAAGGCTTCTGGTATCATTTGCTCACGATGCTCTCCCTTTACAACTATAACCTTTGACAAGAGAATCCCCCGGCTATCTTGCATA
>JBHLPJ010000128.1:0-3939 GCA_048939565.1 Promethearchaeota archaeon | reverse complement strand
AAGAAGTCGATTATCCTTTCCGCCAGCACTGTGCCTACTGCCCTTTGGGCTTCTAACGTGGATGCTCCAATATGTGGCGTGGAGACTACGTTTGTCAATTCTATCAGAGGACTATCTCTTGGTGGTTCTTTTTCATAAACATCAAGACCTGCTCCACCCAATTTGCCGCTTCTCAAGGCATCGTACAATGCATCATCGTCCACCACACCACCCCGGGCTGTGTTGATTATATAAGCTCCGTTTTTCAGCAGTTTCATTTCTTCTCTTCCGATCAGATGGTGTGTTTGGGGGACCAAGGGCACATGCAGAGTTATTATGTCGGACTTTTCCAAGAGCTCATATAAGCCATTCTTGGCTGGCCCATAATCCTCAACTTCCATTTCTCTTGCTTTGGAGAGACATGATTCGAGAACATCGTAGCAGAGAACATTCATTTCGAAAGCTTTGGCTATCTTTGCTATTTTTTGCCCTATTCTGCCAAAACCTATTATGCCAATGCTCTTTCCTTTCAATTCATTACCCAGAAGTTCCTTCTTGATCCATTTGCCCTCTTTTAGGGTCTTGTCGGCTCTCGTAACGTGTCTGAAAAGCGAGAGTATGAGGGCAAAGACCAGCTCAGCAACCGATTCAGTGGAAGCCCCAGGTACGTTGGCCACATTGATATTGTGTTTCTCTGCAGTCTCTAGGTCAATATTATCAAGCCCTATTCCAGCCCGGGCTATCATTTTGAGATTTCTACCTGCTTCTATGATTTCCTTGTTTACATTAGTCTTGCTTCGGACAATGATGACGTCGAAGTCCTTGATTCTTTCCTTTAATCCTTCATGGGGTACATTTAGGGCTTCTTCAATCTCGAATCCCGCATCTTTTAGCATCCTAATACCATCTTCATGTATGGACTCTGTTATGACTATTTTGCCTGTCATAATGATTCCTGCCTCTTGATTGAACTATTATGAAAGGCATGAGAAGGATATAAAGCTTGAGCTACTCTTCGGAAGGTTTCTTTCTGTGTTCTATATAGTCCTTGGTATTGCGGATTTGGCATGAAGGATTTTCGTACTCTTATGATCTTCTCTGCTATTTCCATAATCCTTTGTTTCCTTTTTCTCATACCCCAGCACGCAATAATTGCAGAACCAATCGCTGGTTCACTGGTTTCCATGGCGTTGACAGTCTTTTCCGTTATATCGGCAAAGATTTGGCTCTGAACGTCGCTCTTTGCTCCTCCCCCACACACCCTGATTTCTTTTATTTTAACCCTATTCAAATCCGTTATAATATCTAGAATCTCACCCAGCAACACTGCGTTTCCTTCCAAAAAGGCTCGGAAGATATTTCCAGGTGTAAAATTCTCGTTTGTCAAACCTACCAAATATCCCTTGACATTGGGATCGAAATCGGGAACGCGTGTTCCGATCCATTGAGGTTGGGCGATCAATCCTCCAGATCCTGGAGATGTTCCTTCGGCGTCCTTATCGAGTTCTTGAGGACTCTTTCCTAGCAGCCGACTTATGGCATCTAGAGATCTTGTTCCAGCGTTGGTAGCCCCTCCAACGAGATAATTGTCTTCTACAAATGCTTTGTAGTATAATCGCTTTTTTGGATCTGGAGTAATCTGGTTTACTACTGCATGAATGACCATGGTAGTCCCAATGTTAACACCAATTTGGCCCTTTTCCAGAACTCCTGTGCTTATGTCACCCGCAGTTGCGTCGGTAACACCGTTGATTACAGGTGTGTCTCTTGGTAGCTTGGATTTCTGACTTACCTCATATGTAGAATTCCCGATGATTTCACCAACGGGTTTTATTGAGGGTAGTAGATCCAGATCTATTTCTAGGTCCGCAAAAATCTGTTCTTGATACATTCCTGTTCTTATATCTGTGTGAGCTTTGCCTGCTATATTGGAACTTGTGAAGAGTTCGCCACATAGCTTCATAACTACGAAATCACTCTCGTGAAGAATCTTATACGCTTTGTTGAGTATTTCGGTGTTTTTGCGCAACCATAGTATCTTTGGTAGTACCAAATTCGCATCGAGCGGTAGAAAAACTTGGTAGTCTCTTGCTGATGGACTTCTTTCATATATTTCTTTTAATTCCTCTTGTGCCCTTTTGTCATCATACATAATTTCAGAGTAGATGGAATTTCCTCTTCGATCTACTGGCACGATCGTTCCACTTGTGGCATCAACACATATGGCGGTCAAATCCTCTAGATTCTTGAATCTGTTTATTGTCGAGACTATACTGCTCCAAAGATTTTCGGCGTCTCTTTGAATCCAGTGAAGTCGAGGTGTCTCTAAAAGATTGGAGATATCGGTCTTTGCAGATTCTAGAATCTTTCCTTCATCATCCAATATCACAGCCTTTATGCTTGAAGTTCCAACGTCAATCCCTAGAAATTTCACGGATGTCCCTCGCGAGGCCGGTTTCTTTCGAGCATATGGGTGGCCAATGTTCTAGTGCCATTCTTAATTCTTCATGATCTTTTGAATAATCTTCCAAAGACATATTCTTCATTACTGCGTCTATTGCTTGTTTCATGGCCTTAGCCCCGAATCTGGTTCCTTTCGGATGACCATGAATCCCGCCACCTGCATTTATGACAATGTCTTTGCCCAGAACACCGACGTTTTCCGGAACTAAACGTGGATGAATTCCTCCAGATGCTACTGGAAACGTTCTTTCTAAATCATGCCAATTTGACAGGAGGAAAGAATTTACCTCCTTTACTTCTTCCAACTCTTCTTTCAATCCCATCTTTCCGGCAGCTGTACCTGAATGCAATTGGTCTCCGCCTGCAAGCCTGACAAGCTTCGCAACTACCTTCATGCTGATACCGTGTTTCGGGCTGCGGGTAAAGGCTCCGTGCATGGCTCTATGAACATGAATTGGAACCTTTATCGAAGGATCTTCTGCAAGAACCCTGAGGGCAGAAAAGCCGGTTAATATAACATCCACCATAATGCAATTGGCTCCCTGTTCCATAGCTAAATCTGCCAGTTTGAACATCTTATCAACTTTGGAGGTTATGTTCAAAGCATATAAAGGTCTCCTGCCTATCTCTTCTTTTACCTGATCAAGTTTTTCCATAACAGTAGCCAATCTCTCTTCAAAGGGACAGAATTTCTGACTGGCCAGAGTCTCATCATCCTTCACAAGGTCAACTCCACCTAATGAGGCTTCATAGGCAACCTTCGCCATCTCTTTGGGCGTTAGTCCAACTTTGGGCTTCACTATTGTTCCAAGATGGGGGCGACCCGATTTTTCGGTTCCAACTATCTTTCTAACACCTTGAATACCGAATTTGGGTCCAGAAAAAGCTTTAACAAGACTCTTTGGGAAATCCACATCAAGAAGACGAACGTTTCTTAGGCTCCCGAGACCAAACAGGTTTCCAGCTATCATGCTTAGGATATTGGGGATCCCACCGATTTCTGGATCGAAAAGATCTGTCGGGAAAGCTATTTTGACTATGCCGATTCCACCCTTATCGTACTTGAAGACTTTTGCAGGTAAGGTTCTTCTTATCCTCTCTGTAGACGTCGTGACTTCCGTCCAAGTTCCAATAGATTCCTCAATTGCTATCTGTTCTCCTGCCTTAACTGTTGAGGGGAAATCCGTCTCCACGTAGTATACTGCAATAAGATTCTCATCCGGATCAATCTCGTCTGGTTGAGCGTAGAATATATCGTTAATCTCTACTCCGTCAATCATTTTCATGGGTTACGCACCCACCTTCCCATTCACAAAAGCAGGTTTTAATCTTTTCCATTCTAGACTGAGGTCTATAAAATACTTCGCGCTTTCTGTAAATATCGTTTTTCCTCCAGGGCCACCGAAAGAAAATTAGACCACCAGAATTATAATACTCCCCAGTTACGAGTTATCGTGCACAAAGAAATCGGAAGTGAGGACCTTGAAAATCACGGTT
>JBHLPJ010000028.1:0-12662 GCA_048939565.1 Promethearchaeota archaeon | reverse complement strand
GTTTAATCGCCAATAATAATACTTAAGATATTCATATATTAAAGGATTTATATTAGAGAATCCATTAATTAATTGACGCATGATAGTATTCAAGAGGGATAACAATGAGTGAAGAGGAAAAAGAAGAAGTTGAATCTATACTTGCAAAACTAATGGATAACCTTCCCGAAATAGAAGGACTTATCGCCTTTAAATCAAACGGTGAAGTAATAATTGGTCAAACAATAACCGAGATGGATCACAAAGCTATTTCGGAGACTGCAATTAGCACGCTCAAAGAATCAGGGAAACTGATAGAGACCATTGATAAAGGAGACGTAAGTGTCGTTCATGTCTCAGGTGGGGAAGGTCATGCAATAATCGTGAGTTCAGATGACCTGTACTTGCTTGCAATAGCTGGAGAGGATGCTACCCCTAGTGTGGGATTAATCATCAGAAATCTAAAATTGGCATTAGAACAGCTAGAATGAATCTTCTAAAATCCCTTCTCTATTTCTTAGTCAATGCTAGCGCTACAGCTAACGCTCCTTCCATTGCTTTCCATTTAGTTGAGGCAGATCCAACAATAAGAATATCACCCGATGCCAAATCAAATCTCTTCAATAGCATCCTCGCAATGGACTGATATTTCATTTCTAGATCCGGAAAAACGGCTGGAACACTAAGTTTTCCGCTACCAAAAATGATTATTGTTGCTCCTTGTGCCCCTACCCTGACTGCTTCATCTCGAAGATGCGTATATTTGGCAGTCTCAATCTCACTTGCTCTGCCGCGGACGTGTACCACCGTGCTCTCATGTCCAGTTTTTAGGGGCCCAACATCCAAGGTATCCATGGCTGCAATATTCATGGAAGACAGGAGTCTGTGAAGCGCTCTTTCTCCTCTTTTTGTTATGGTGGCCCCTTGTTTGGTCTCTCTAATTAATCCTTCATCTTGTAACTTCTTCAGCCTACCTCTAGTCTTTCCTTCTGTGAGATCTAACATATCCTTTAACGCATACCGCCCGACAGACTTTTCTTTCCGTATTAGGAAGAGTTCAAGAATTCTCTTTATCCTGTCATGATTCTCCAATAGTAGAACCGCCCAGACTAGTGTTGATTCAAAATACATATTGGAGACAATGATATAAAAGCAAAAAGGAATGAGACTGCTTTGGAGAAACCCAGCTGATCTCAGAATGAATAGAATTCAAATCTCCATTCAATAAAATCATCTAGAGCTACGATATATCGATCAGATCCCACACCAGCAGGAAGACCGTTGACGTAGTAAATCCAAGCATAACCAGATGTAGCATTAATTTGATGATTTGTTACATTGTTGATCCCGTTTACGAAAATCCCCATTCCGGGGTAATGAGTGTAGTTGACGTCTGCAATTGCCAGTGTTAAATTGAAAATCGACGAGTTCCTCAAGACTATCGTGTCATTATACCAGACATCCGTTCCATTTCCATAATCGATTTTTACATCTGCGGAAATGTAGTCTGTTATGAATGCATTAAAAGATCTTTGATAATAATCAAACTGTGTGTAGTAGTAGACAGTGGTTGTAGCGAGTCCAATCGCTGTCAACAGAAGAACCGCTGAAACCATCCATGCCTTCTGTGAAGCTATTGCTCCCATTTACCATTCACCTCCCTGGAATACCGCTTTAGATTTGGTGCCAAAAGCGCAATCAGAAATGCTGTTGACCCCTCAGTAATAGGACCGACGGCCAAGAAGAAGCCACCGCCTGCTGGCAAAAATAGACCTATGAGAGAGGTCAGTAACGCATCCTCAAAAGATAGTCCAAGTATCATATATCCTCCAACGGAGGTAAAAACATCATTTGTAAATATCAGAATAAATGAAAGGGTAAAAAGTTCTAATCGTGATATCTTCTCTCTTCTAAACCACAACAATCCCGCGATTATCCCGATAAGACCCATAAAGCATGCAGTTATTGGTGTCCAAGGTCCGAATCCAAGTACTAGGTCGGAGACGAAGAATGAAAACAAACCTACTACGAAGCCTGAAACTGCACCCATCAGGATTCCGCTTGCTACTGTCATCACGCCTGGTAAATTGATTATCTGAATTGGTCCTACAATTAGGTGTTTGAAAAGACGTAATGCTACTGCTAATGAGGCCAGAATAGATGTCATGGCCAGCTTTGCCGTATTGTTGAGTATGGGTCGATTAATGTATTGCATGGCATTCCCTTGTAGGCTAATTTACCTACAAGGTAGGATAATTCTCCTATAAAAAGATTTCGAGTAAGAAATCCCAACGGCGATGGTTTTCCAACAAGAAAGCGAATCACTCTCAGCCGGAAAAGAAGCTTCATGTGTCGTTATCATGTACCGTTGGTTCAAGCATTAGCTTCTCTTCAAGTGTTATTTCTTCTTCGCTCTTCATTTTCCTCATTAACCACCTTAGCTGGAGTTTCAATCTCCGTAAATCATAGTCGAATCCAAAGTAATCGGCAAACATCTTGGTAGTAGATAAAATGCGTGTACGACCTTCTGGTTTTCCTTCGAGAAATCCTCTGTCCTCTAATTCATGGATGTGCTTGTAAACATGAGAACCGCGTATTCTTACAACCTCAGTTTGTCTAACGGGCTGTCTTAGGGCAATCAGCGAGAGCGTCTTTAAGGCTCCCAGTGAAAGAAGTCCGCTTGGTGCAAATCTGGCAACCATCGGAGAGTAATCTGGCTTAAGCTGCAACGCATATCTTCCTCCAGATAGAGATGCAATCTCCAAGGCACTTCCTCTTTCGTTGTAATCATCCGTTAACTCCGCTACCAACTTATCTACCAAGTTTGCATCCAGATCCACTACTTCACCTAGCTCCTCAAGATTGAGGGGTCTACCTGATATGTACAGTGCAGCTTCGATTAGTGCCTTGTTCTTATTATTCATTGTCCGGCCCCCCCTCTTCCAATAGTTTTATGAAAATCTCGCCGAATGGCTCGTCTTGCCATATGTCTATCATGCCTCTGAAACTAAGTAGCAGAATACAGACGAACGTTCTGACGATAATCGTTCTTGTACCCTCCGAGATAAGCTGAGAGAACCTTATTGCTTCTCCATTGTGGCTTAAGGTCCTTATTTTTTCGTAAACAAGTGTTAATGTCTTCTCTATTTCGGCTTTGTCGGGCTCCACTTCATAAATAACATCGGGTATCTCTAATTCGATGGCTTTTGTCTTTACTTTGCGCTTTTTACTCTCAACTTCTTGACGGAGAGCATCTTCCAATGCGATTAAGAGCTCATCTATTGTCACTTTTCGACTAATCAATCGAAACGGAGGTCTGATGGGAGGAAGAAGTTTAAACTCTTCGTAAAGCTCACTTACATCCTTTTCCTCACCCAGACTTAACGCTAATTCCGTCTTCATACGATATAGAATTGATGCAGAGAGCAAAGCAATGCCTGAGACCCTGAAATTGACCAGATTCAAGGTTAGCATCTTCTCGAGGAAACCGCGGACCAACTCATCGAGATCAATATTCCAAGGACTTACCTTACTCAACTTGACAACGTCGGTTAGCAGTGTCCAAGGAGGTTGCAGCCAGAACTCCTCTTCATCTTCTACAGGTTCCTTTTCATTTATTATCCTGACCACCTCGAAGAGATTCCGTCGGAAGAGACGGAGGAACTAAGGGATCCTTAAATACCTTTGTAGCATGCATACCGATAGGTCTAAAGGCACTCCCTGAGAGGGAGGAAACGGTTAACGACCTGTGAGGAGGATGAGTAAGATATACTATGCCGCCCGACGCTGTACCCGGATTACCGGGCTGGGGCGCTGTAAACCGCCCCTTGATTCGACGTGTGATGAGGCCAAAGCCCACAAGGGAATTGCGGTTAAACATAGTCATAAGCTCCTTTCACAAGGGAGGAGTAGTTTACTCAATATATCTGGCTCCCTCCTCCAGTTTCGCTGAAACGATGGTTGAATAATCCCTTTTTCTTACAAGTCCCAATAGAGAATCTGCTCTTGCCATCATTACATCTTGCAGCGATATGACAATAAACTGGGAGTCCTTGGAGAATTCTTTTATTAATTCAGCAACTCTTTTGACATTTGCTAAGTCTAAAGATGCATCTACCTCATCGAATATGTAAAACGGTGCGGGTTGACACCTTTGTATGGCAAAAATCAGTGCAAGTGAGGTGAGTGCCTTCTCTCCTCCAGACATGGCCTCAAGATAAAGTACCTTCTTTCCTCCAGGATTTGCCTTAATCCGAATGCCTCCCATGAAAGGATGCATCTCATTTTCCAAAACCAGGTGCGCCTCTCCGTCGGGAGAAAGCTGACCGAATATTTTATTGAAGTTATAATTGATTTTATTAAACGTAGACATGAAGACTTTGGTCTTTTCTCTCTCTATTTCATCCATGAACTCAATTATCGAATTCTTTTCCAAAAGAAGTCTATTTTGCTTTTCGGATAACTCATCATAACGCTCCTTAACTGTCGGATATCTAAGTATTGCCTTCTGATTGATCGGCTCAAGCGCTATTTTCTCCTCTTGAAGCTTCCTAATTTTTTCGCCCAATTTCTCAACATTTATCTCAATGGCCTCAGAGGGCTTAAATAAAATGTATTCTTGCGCTTTTGCCTTGAGACCAATTATCTGTTGTTGATAATTCTCTCCCTTAATCTCAAGGCTGTTGATCTCCAATCGCAGATCCATGAGCTCCCTTTCCGTATCAGAAAGTCTATTGGTTTCCTCATGAATTTTAAGGTAGGTCTCTTGTTTTTCCTTTTGAAGTTCGCCTATTACACCCTCTATTCTTCCCTTTTCTTCGTGTATTCTCGCGGATATTTTTCTCTGATCATCCAGTTCGTTCTGTTTGATTGAAAGCTCTTCCTTAAGCTTAGGAAGTGTTTCCTCCAATTGAGAAATAGCTGACAGTGTTTCCTCCTTCCGTGGCAGAAGATGATAGTTCAATCTGGTCTGATTCTGCGTCAAATCAACATCAATATTTCCGGAAGAATCCTTAAGTTGTTCGCGCTCTTTTTCAAGGGCTTTAATCCTTTCATTGAGTTCAGCAACAGTAGAACGTTCAACAATTTCACTTAGCTCTTCACTTAGTTTTGATGATTTCTGTATTTCTTTCGCAATTTCAGTGCTTTTCTCTTCAAGAGTCTGAAGGTTTGTCTTTTTCTCATCAACTACTTCCTGAATCTCGTTTATCTTCGGACGGATCTCATTAAGCGATTTTTCTTCTTCCGAGACTTGATGGCCTATGCTCTCTAGCTTTGTTGCAACCTCGCTCTGCTTCTCTCTCTTCTGAAGTAATTCATTTTGTATTTTATCAATGCTAGCGATCAGACCATCTCGCTTGTCTCTAAGATCTAACTGCGTCTTTATCAACCCATTCAGCTCTACCTCTACCTTGGGTAAAGCCTCCTCATCCTCTTGTGTGATCTTAACTGATTTGATATAATGACCACCTGTCATCAATCCACTCGGCTCGACAACATCTCCTTCCACTGTGACCTTTCTAAGATTAGAATCAGCCTTCAAAAAGCGGGCTGTGTTCAGATCTTCAACTATTATCGTTCTCCCAAAAACATAATCAAAGGCAGGTTTAAAATCGTCTTCAAAGCGTATTAGTTGGATTGCGGGGGCTATGACGCCTTTTTCTTTGATGTGTTCTTTATGTGTCTGCAATCTCAGCCGATTTAGCGGTAAAAACGAAGCCTGGCCTAATTTCTTCTGCTTAAGATAGTTTATGCATTTAGCAGCAACTTCGTCGTCTCTTACGACTATATAGCCCAATCTAGGCCCAGCTGCGACCTCTAATGCAGTGGCATACTCGGAGCTAACAGTACCTAATTCGGCTATGGTGCCAAATATCCCTTCCATAATCCTGTTATCACGTAATTCAATCACTTCATGGACAGCAGGTCTGCTTTTGAGAAAACGGGCACGCGCTTCTTTGATTGAATTTATACGTACCTTTAGTTTAATGATCTCCTCTCTCGCATTTCTCACCAATTCCTCGGTCTCTCTAAGTTGCTTTACTGTCAGTCGTGTCTCATCATCAGCTTCTTGCTTCCGCTTCTCATAGGATTCTATCTCGGATCTGACTTGACTGAGTTCTGCCTTAAGCGCTTCCTTTCTTCTCGTGCTCTCTTCCACTCTCTTGCTCCTCTCTGAGTATATTGATTCCAGACCTTCCAGGTCCTCATAGAGATAGGATAGCTCCTTTTCAATAACACTCTTCTGGGTTGAGATCTTTGCCAACTCATCTCTCTTCGTGTCCAGTTCTTTTCGGATATTTCTAAGCTTAGCTATACTTGCGCTATAGGTCGTGTCCCTCTGCGATATGTGCTGAGTGATTTCAGTAATTAATTCATCCTTCTCCAAGATTTCGGCCTTGATCTTTGCTTTTTGTTCCTCTAATTCCTTAGTCTCGTCATGTAGTCCTGAAATTAGACTCTCTATCTCCTTGATCTCATAGCTAAATCTCTTTAGATTCTCTGTGCCCTCTTCGTATCGTTTATTTGAATACCTCGCCTCTGTTTCCATCTGAGACACTAGACGATTTAATTCGCTGATTTCTGTTCGTATGGTTTCAAGCTCAGTCTCTTGTCTTGTTCTGATTTCTCTATCAATCTCCTCCAGTCTTTCTCTCTTCTCACGTACTTCTATGTTGAGTTGTCCACTCTCAGCCTCTGCTCTTTCAAGTTTTTTCCTCTTTTCTTCCATTAGTAGCTGGTTTCTGGATAGCTCCTGCTCCATGTTTTGTAGTTCATCAAATATAACCAAAGCCTCAGATTTTTTGATCTCTCTTGAGAGTTCTTGCCATCTTACCGCATCATTCTTCTCTTTCTCCAGTCGTTCAAACTCTCTCATGACCTCCTTAGTTAGCAGCTCTATTTTTGAGAGGTTTTGCTCTGCTAGCTTCAGCTGCCCTAATGCTTTCTCCTTCTTTTCGTCGTATGTTGCAATCCCTGCAATTTGTTCAATTAGCATTCTCCGATCTATTGGACTCATCTGGATGAATTGGGCCAGCTGTCCTTGAAGAACGATGTTATAGCCACTGGGAGAAATCCCTGCCATGCCAAGTAGATCAATAATTTGGTTTCTTGTCACCCGCTTGCCGTTTAACCAATAAGCACCTCGACCCTCTTGGTCTATTACTCTACCAACCACAACAGAAGATGAGTCAATTGGGATTCCTGCGTCCGAATTATCTAGATAGAGCGTTACACGGGCGTACTTGGCAGAAGGTGATGAATCTCCTCCTGAATAAATCAAATCTGAGAAAGAGCCGGCTCTCATCGTTTTAGCGCTTAGGTGTCCTAAGACAAAGCAAAAAGCATCCAAAATGTTACTTTTCCCACTACCGTTTGGACCTACTATGGCAGTGAATCCCTTGGGAAAATAAGATATCAATTTTTGATTACCAAAGGATTTAAACCCCTTCATTTCAAGCTTCTTGATGTAGACCAAAAGGGCTTCACTCCCATACCTTTACCATAATTTCTTAGTCAATTCTATTGATTAAACTTTTTGTCAGCATACCTATTAAATGATCTCCTACTCGGATATTCCCTCAATAAGATATAGAAATGATTAATATGCAGAAGTCTCTGGACGTTTGTCCTGTTACGAGGCCTAGAATTTAAACATAAAGATCTTATTCTTTTTCGATCTGTTTCAAAGGTTGCTTTGCGAAAGTCAGGCTAAGAATTCATATACATCCGGCGCAGTCTGGCTAATTCTCTATATGTCTCAATTAGGCAAACTCGCAAATGGACCTTAGCACCTTTTTAGGTAACGAGGCACTCTCCATTAGAGTGCCGGTTTAGAAAGGGTCACACTTGAAAATCAGTTTCAAGACTCTTGGCAATTTGCCGTCCCTTATCCGTCAGTTTGTAGCTGAGAAAGAGATCTGGCTTCCTTCCATTGTTAACTATGAGAGAAGTTAGACCATAACGATATGTTTTATAGACATTCTCAATCGTCCATGTCTTTTCCACTATTTTCTTTTCAATAAGGCGGTTTATTGTTTGGCTACATATGACTCTTCTATTCTCGCATGTTTTTGGAAACAAATAGAGAATATCCTTGTATTGATTCTTGTAGTACAGTTCCAGCTCATGACCTAAGATTTTTTTTATTACTGCTTTCTCCCACCTGCCCAGTCTCATGGCTCTCATCTCTCTCGATTTCAGATCCTCAATCTGGTTTTCTATCTATTAAAACTTAATTTTTTTAAATATTTAAGTTTTACCTCTATCGCTAGGGAATCCCTTTGAATCTGACTATCTGCTAAAATCTACCATCCATGTTTCTATCCGCAGTAACCCGTCTCGGTCAGCACCTGTCTGATCTGGTGGCACAGAAAAGCAGTTCAACAGAGTATGTACAAAAAGATTTTTAACTACATTTGCACAGTCTTAGCGTAAATCAAGGGTTGAAGTGAAAAGCTATGGGAAGATGGCAAGGTCGTTCAACACGTAAGGCGACTGGGGCGAGACTGAGACCGCTGAGGAAGAAAAGACTGTATGAGCTAGGCAGTGAATCAGCCGAAACGCTACCGGGCGAGGCCAAAAGGAAGAAGGTCCGTTCGCGTGGCGGGCACATAAAGATTAAGCTTCTTCGTGACCAATATGCAAACATTACAGATCCTGAGACTGGGAAGACCCAGAAAGTGAAAATTATCAATGTAACTTCTAATCCTGCAACGGTTGACTATCAAAGACGAGGCGTAATAACAAAAGGTGCAACAATAAACACGGAATTTGGGAAGGCAAGAGTCACAAGTCGACCTGGGCAGCACGGTATTGTCAATGCCGTGTTAATTAAGGAATAGACTCGAGAATTGCGGGAAAAAGAGTCTTCGTAGGGTCTATTTTACTATTATGTGGCGTATCAAATCTGGCACAAATATTTATATTTCTGCTTTTCTTGTCTAGGATAATAAGGATGTGCTAGCATTGAGGAAGAGGGGTGTTTTAATCCTGTGGCCTATTTACTTTGATTCAAGATTGTCGAGAAACAGTGGGCGAAGAGTACCTCTGAAGAATGCTATAGAAGCTCCAAAATTGGACGAACTAGTAAAAGTGGCCAGAGCTCTGAAACTTGAGTATGAAGTGGAACCTGAAGCTGCACACCCGAGATTTTGGTGGAGAAAAGAAGGACGAATTACCGTTAAAGGCTCAACTGAAAAGACAAGTCTGTTGAAACGATTTTCCACCGGACTCAAGAAACTAAGGACAAAATAAACACCTTTGAGGTTTTTTATTAAATATTGAGTTTTTGTATCACTTTAAGAATTATACTATAAATTAGACTATCCTAGAACCAAAAGGTTTATAAGCCATCTTTGGTGAGCTTTAAAAAGTACCGAACCGGCGGAGGGGAGCGCTTGAAGTGGCTGGGGTTGGTAATGCACATTTCTTCACAAGGAAAACTTATACTCCAATCTGATTTTACACCCCCGCTAAATGCCTTGGTTGCAACAGAAAACAAACAGAATGTTGGTCGAATTGTTGATGTATTTGGGCCTGTCAAGAAACCCTTCGTCTCAATTGTTCCCTCCATTCCATCAAAGGATTCTGAAAATCTAGTCGGGTCGGCTCTATACATCAGAAGTAGAGAGAAAAATACCAGGAGAAGATCCCGGGGGAGGAAAAAGTTTTGACGGAACCGGATTGTGAAGGACAGGTTGTTACTGCCTGTCCGGAATGCGGAAATACAAAACTTGTTAGGGATTATGCACGAGCAGAGATAATTTGCATCAATTGTGGCGTTGTTATACGTTCGAGAATTATTGATAATGGTCCTGAATGGAGAGCTTTTGACAACGAGCAAAAAGAGAAACGGGCAAGAGTCGGGGCTCCGATGACATATACAATTCACGACAAGGGATTGAGCACAATGATTGACTGGCGGAATCGTGATAGTTACGGCAAGGATATTAGCCCCAAAAAGAGAGCCCAAATATATCGATTAAGGAAATGGCAACGTCGTATACGCATATCAGATGCTACTGAGAGGAATCTCGCTTTTGCGCTTTCTGAACTCGATCGAATGGCCTCTCACTTAGGACTTTCTAGGAATGTAAGAGAAGCCGCAGCCATGCTCTATAGGCAGGCCGTTGAACAGAAATTGATCCGAGGAAGGTCAATCGAAGGAGTGACTGCTGCAGCTCTTTACGCGGCATGTAGGCAGTGCAAAGTTCCTCGAACTTTGGATGAAATAGCCGCAGTTTCTCATGTTAGCAAGAAAGATGTTGGCCGAGGATATCGCTTCATAGCACGCGAACTAAAGATTGCTGTTCCGCCGACAAATCCAACCTACTATATTCCGCGTTTTGCCAGCGAGCTGAATCTTACAGGAGAGGTCCAAGCGAAAGCAATTGAAATCCTGAAACTTGCTAGTGAGAATGGATTAACTTCCGGGCGTGGCCCGACAGGTGTTGCCGCAGCTGCCCTATACATTGCTAGTGTGATGTCTAATGAACGGAGAACACAACGGGATGTCGCCGAGGTAACCAGAGTAACTGAAGTAACTGTAAGGAATCGCTATAAAGAATTAGTCGAAAAACTGAATTTAGATGTCCCTCTCTAGTTTCCCCTTTTCTATTTTATTTTTAGTAATTCACCTTTGATCTGTGAACCAAGTCAGGCCCCATTCTTTGTTTGTACCAAGGCTTCCCAAAAACACCTATCTTGCCTACTTTCCATACTATGTAATATCGGATAACGTTTATTAATTCGTTTTTGTATAATATTATATGGTGAGAAAATATGGTCACCAATATCAACCTATATCCATGCGATAGAGTACCTATAGATTTCTGCTTAGAGGGCTTATGTGACCTTTGTGTCACATGTGCGCTTAGAGAGGAGAGTGCACCTACGCAGGTTGTAATAGAACAAATATCAGAACTCGCTCAACAGAGCGATTCTGCCCCCCTTCTTTTATCAGCTGACTGATTCTGCAAAAACTTAAATAGCAAGATTTAAAGCATACTTCTTCTGAATACCGAGCAATGGTTGGCAGCAAATAAACGCCAAGCTTTAATTGCAAGAATTACCAATCAAGAAGGGTGCTAGGAAATGACTGAAGCAGCTCCTAAAGTTAGGCAAGCAAGGAAAGACTCCTTCAAATTCAAGTTCGGAGATCTTTTAACAACTATTATACGAAAAGACCGGTGCATGTTTTGTGGTGGCTGTATCTCGGCGTGTCCTATAGCAGCCATAGGCCACAAAGGTGAAAAACCTGTTCCTGTCTCCAGATGTGAACAATGTGGTATGTGCATCACGCACTGTCCTAGATTTAGTTTGGACTTTGAACTTGCAGAGAAAGACATTTTTGGTCGGACAAGAAATGAAGATGAACCCATGGGGATATACCAGTCCTATGCCATAGCAAGGGCAAAGGACAGATCGGTCAGAAGAGTTGCCCAGGACGGTGGTGTAGTTACTGCTCTCCTCACGTATGCCATGGACAAGAAATACATCAAAGGAGCAATAGTTACTGGCACTGATCCTGAAATACCCTGGAAACCCACACCAGTCTTGGCTCAGTCTCAAGATGCTATTCTAAATGCAGCAGGCTCGAAATACACAGTATCTCCGAATAATTCTCTCCTAGGATATGCATATCAAGAATATGATGCTTATATCCCGGGTCCTGCCCGCTTGCGAAGCCTTGCCATTGTAGGCACTCCATGCCAGGCAGAATCGCTGGCGAAGATGAAATACTCCGAATATGGAACCCTAAAAATCACCGAGATTGTCAAATTCTTCATTAGCGTGTTTTGCTGGGACAACTTCCATTATGATGGAATAAAGCTCTTTGTTGAATCAAAAGGATTTGACATGAAGAGCATCACAAAATTCGACATCAAAAAAGGAGTATTTTATGCCTATCAGGGCAGCAAAGAGGTTATTGCGGCAAAACTCAGCGAGATTAAGGAACATTCTCTGGAAGCATGCAAGGAATGTACCGATCTTACGGGTGAATTGGCAGATATCAATGTGGGATCTCAAGGTGCTCCCGACGGTTGGTGTTTCGTAATTCTAAGAACACCCTTCGGAAAGCAGCTATTCGACGAAGCGGTAAAGAAAGAATATATCGAGCTCAAATCACAAGCAGAAGCAGCTGAGGGCTTGGAAAACCTGATAAAACAGGCCGCAAAAAAGAGAGAAATTGCCAAGAAACGTTTTGCAGATACTGACAATGAGCTCATAGCCAAAAGCCACATTTAAGTTAATTAAAAACCCACTATTCTCAACTTCTTTTTCAAAACCTATTTTAGTTTCCGATGACCTTAACTACGTAAAAAGTGACTGGCTGGTCTACTCATGAACGATCGACATTTAAAGAATAACAGCCGGAAGAGAAAGGTCCTCGGAATAGACGAAGCGGGAAGGGGTCCGGTATTTGGCCCGATGATAATGTGCGGAGCACTGATATATGAAAATAAACTGGAACAATTGTCAAAGATAGGGGTGAAGGATTCAAAATCACTTGCTCCAAGGAAGAGAGTTTCACTTTCAAGCCATATTGTTGAAATACTTGATGATCATATCTTGCTGGAAATCTCTCCGAAAGAGATTGATGATTCGGTTGAGAAGAATGAGCTAAACCTTCTCGAAGCCCGAAAAATGGCAGAGCTGATTGAGAAACTGAGGCCGGATAT
>JBHLPJ010000027.1:0-12701 GCA_048939565.1 Promethearchaeota archaeon | reverse complement strand
ATTCTACTGCTGGAGGTCGACAAATTGAAGGATTCCACGGACTTTCGATTGAATATATGCGTTCTCCAAAATTCCTCCAGGTAGATGATGGCTGGAACCGCGTAGTCTGGATGCCTCAGGCTGTGAAAGATAGAGTAGAAGAGTTCATACCTCCAGACATAGCAGACAAGATACCAACTGAAAATGATGCCAGAAGTATCGAGGAGCTAAAATCTTTCCTTGAATCCAACAGTCATCCCGTCGTTGAGCGATGGGCTGCATTAGCGCCAGCCGAGGAAGTTGTAGAGGCTCCAGAAACAGGAGAAACTGTGGCAGATCCTTTAACTGCAGAGCTTTCAACAGTTAGTGGTATGCCGGTAATCTCGGCAGGTGTACCTACAGCCGGCGGTTTTAAGATTACGTTGAAGAATGTTAAGATAAAAGCCGAAAGAATAATAATTAAGAGAAAGGAGTAAAGAAAATGCCAGAGAAAAAGAATAAGATTACTCTGGATGATATCCTGAGAAGATTCGCTGAATTTAAAGAGATTCAACTAAACGATGTGGAGATTGAGGCCGAAACTCTGGAGTTATGGTTACCTGCTATGGCCCAGGCAATCCTTCCTTCCCTTGCCCAAAAATTGGCACCCCCCACTCCCAAGGTTGTACCAAAACCTGAAATTCCCACCTCAATAATCGAAACTGATTTTACACCTCCCATCATGGAATATCCAGGAGAGGTGGTCGAAGTTGTCTTTGGAGCAACGAAAGCCGAGGGGGGAACCAGAAGTCATACTTTAACTCTGGGTGGTGAAAAAACTCCTCCTTTCTATTTCTTCGAAAAGCCAACCCCACATCCGCCACTAGTAACGGCAGACGTATTTGACTTGCGCATTCCCTTGGCTAAGGCCATAAGAGTGCACCTGGAAGAGGTTATGGATGATCCTGGGGAATGGGCAAAGCTATGTGTTGACAAGTACGGAGCAGACATGATAACTATTCACCTTATCAGCACTGATCCGGCTGTTAAAGATACTTCTCCAAATGAAGCGGCAAAAGCTGTTGAAGAAGTTCTTCAGGCAGTCAAAGTGCCGGTAATTATAGGGGGCTCAGGTTCTCCCGAAAAGGACCCACCAGTCTTGGCTAAAGCTGCAGAAGTATCTGAGGGAGAACGGGTCATGTTAAACTCAGCCACTCTTGATGTTTACAAACCTATTGCTGAGGCTGCTAAGAAGCATAATCACATAGTTCTCTCTTGGACTAGTATCGATATTAACCAGCAAAAGGAATTGAATAGGAAACTGCTGGACTATGTTCCGAAGGAGCAGATAGTCATAGATCCTACAACAGCTGCTCTAGGCTATGGTTTGGAATACGCTTTCACAGTAATTGAAAGAATGCGTCTAGCTGCCCTTCTTGGAGATGTGGAACTTCAAATGCCAATATCTTGTGGTACAACTAATGCTTGGGCAGCCCGTGAAGCTTGGAAGAAAGCTCCTGAACTTGGACCGCGTGAGTTCCGAGGTCCCATTTGGGAAGCCATAACCGCATTAACGTTGCTTTTGGCTGGCGGAGATCTGTTTATGATGATGCATCCAGCAGCAATAAAAACTGTAAAGGATGTTACCACATGGGTAACAAGCAAACGAAAGAAAGATCCCGATTACTTCGCAAGATGGGTTGATCTGAAAATTGAAGGATAGAGGATTAAGATGGTCAAAAAGATTGGTCCACTAGATATATACCGATTGCTCCCGCAGACAAATTGTGAAATTTGTGGGGAGAAGAACTGCATGGCTTTTGCCACCAAACTTGCTGAGAGAACAGTGGACTTGAAGGCATGCACTCCGCTTTACGAAGAAGCAAAATACAAGAAAAACTTGGAAACTCTGGAGGAAATGCTGAGACCTCCGGTAAGGGAGGTGTCTTTTGGAGCTGGTGAAAGAGCTGCAAAAATTGGCGGAAAGCTTGTGATGTACCGCCACGATTTACGATACGCAAATCCTACCGTTATCGCCATAGATGTAACTGATGAAATGTCCAAAAAAGATTTGGAAGATCGTGTTAAGGCGGTCGAAGAACTCGGCTACATATACATTGGCAAGGAACTGAAACTTGATGCTATCGCAGTCCGATCTACCTCAAATGACCCTTCCAAATTTGAAAAAGCCTTAAAGATAATCACAAAGAATACCAAGCTTCCTTTGGTTCTGTGCTCATCTAATCCACAAGTAATAGAGAGTGGATTGAAGACTGTCGGAGATAGAAGACCATTAATCTATGCTGCAAACAAGGACAATTGGTTTGAGATGGGGGAACTAGCAGCAGAGTATAATTGTCCTTTGGTGGTGTACACACAGGGCGACCTCAAACTCCTTAGATCACTTACAAATACCCTGGGCAAATTTGGAATCGAAGATCTGGTGCTTGACCCTGGTACAACTTTCAGTGAAGGGCTTGGTAACGTTTTGGACAATTTCACAATGCTCCGACGTGCAGCTACCAAGGAAGATGACATTCTTCTTGGATACCCTCTAATGGGAACTCCAATCGCTGTGTGGGCTGGTTATGATGGCCCTGCTGATGTTGCTAAATGGAACGAGGCAGTGCTGGCTTCCATTCAGATAATAAGGTTCGCTGACATACTGATAATGCACAGTCTAGACATGTGGACAGTCTTGCCTCAGATGTTTCTACGGGAAAACCTATACACTGATCCCCAAAAACCTGTGGATGTAGAACCCGGATTACGCACTATTGGAAAACCAGACAAAAAATCGCCCGTCTTGCTTACCACAAATTTCGCCTTGACGTACTTCACAGTTTCAAGTGACTTGGAAACTGCTAAGGTAAATTGTTACCTATTAGTCACCGATACTGAAGGTTTAAGTGTGTCTTCGGCGGTTGCGGGACGTAAACTGACCGGTGAAATTGCTGCCGAAGCAATGAAGGAATACGACGTCGAAAGTAAGGTGGATCATAAGAATATTGTAATTCCAAGGATGGCCTCCAGAATCAGGGGCGATTTGGAGGAAGCATCGGGGTGGTCTGTGCTTGTTGGCCCCGAGGATAGTAGCGGCATCAAAAAATTCTTAGATCAACACTGGAACCAAAAAGACTAATACTTCTTTTATATCTTTTCTAGTAATATGCTATGATTGAGAAAAGGAAAGTTGACAAACCTTGAACAAGAAGCTAGTCGTTTCAGTTTCAGGCAAGGGAGGAACTGGTAAAACAACCGTCGTAGCCTTAATTCTAAAGGTTTTGCTGAATAGTTCACACAAAAGCATAAAGAATATTCTTATTGTAGACGCCGACCCTGCCGTAAATCTTCCAGGTGTGCTCGGTGTAGAAATAAGCAATACTGTGGGAATGACTGCGACCAAGCTAAAGAAGGAAGTAGAGCGAGGAACCCTTCCTGCCTCTGTATCAAAAAGCGATCTATTGGAGGCATGGGTTTATGATGTATTGGTTGAAACCCCCCAGTTTGACTTACTGGCAATGGGACGTTCTGAGGGTGAGGGATGTTATTGCTACGTAAATAGCGTTCTTACAAAGATCTTAGATACATTATCCAAAAACTATACGATTACACTGATGGATATGGAAGCAGGTCTTGAGCACCTCAGCCGTAGAACTGATCGTGACGTTGATATAATGCTCGTTGTAACGGATCCTTCAAAAATGGGTCTTGAAACTGCTCAAAGAATCAAGGAACTAACTAAAGAAGTTCACATTGACCTGAAAGAGATTTATCTTATTGGCAATAGATTCTCTCCAGATATGAAGAGTTCTCTTAATGAGAAGGCAGCAGAAATCGGTCTGAAATTTGCAGGGATTATACCCCAAGATCCCAACATTATGGAATATAATATGTTAGGCAAACCTCTTTTGTCTTTACCCGATAGTTCTCCTTCCCTGAAGGCTGTAGAGAAAATTGTAATGAAAATCAATCTCTTACCGGAACAGGCATTTCTGAATCTTCTCAAACCTGATTAAAACATCGAGGTTGTCAGATTTCCAACTATTTGGATACTTGGAGGCTTGTATTTGAAAGTTGGCGTTGCAGGAAAAGGTGGTACAGGTAAATCGATTGTGGCTGGCACTCTTGCAAGGCTATTTGCTAGGGATGGATTCAGGGTATTGGCCGTTGATGTCGACCCGAACACAAATCTCGCGTCTACTATTGGTGTTGCGCCCGATGTGGCGGCGAGAATAGTCCCGCTTGCGAAAAATGCTGGATTGGCTGAAGAAAGAACTGGTGTATCTCCGGGGACCGGATTTGGGCAGGTCTTTAAGCTTAATCCTAAAGTCGACGACATTGTGGAAAAGTTTGGCGTTATCGGTCCTGACGGTGTAAACCTGCTTGTGCTGGGTACCATTGAACAGGGAGGTACCGGATGTTTCTGTCCTGAAAATGCTTTGGTCCGTGCTCTGATACGTCATCTGATACTGGAGCGTAAGGACCTGGTTATAATGGATATGGAAGCAGGAGTCGAACACCTAGGAAGAGGAACATCCAAAGGAGTTGACATAATGCTTGTAATGGTTGAACCTGGGATGAAGTCTATAGGTGTAGCAGAGCGTATTTCTACTCTTGCGGGCGATCTCGGTATAGGTCAAGTATATATGGTCCTGAATAAGGTAAGAAATGAAAAGGAAGCGGAAATAGCTAGATCAAAGCTGCATCAGCTAAATCTGATCGTCTTAGCCGAAATACCTTTCGATCCTAAGATAATCGAAGCCGATATGGCTGGTGTGGCCCCTATCGAGTATTCGTCGGATTGTCCTGCTGTTCAGGCTATTGGCAAATTGAAAGACAAAGTCGAGTCAATAATATCCGAGTCATAGACTAACTCTTTCAAGCAAAGGAACAAGAAAGACAAAGAGGTAACTATGCCTCTTTAAAGCGATCTTTTAGCTTTTCCAGAACCTGAGGTAGCGTTGTGTATTCTAACTCTTCTGGACCCAATCTACTTGGTTCAAATGGTCCGTGCCGTCTTATGTAATCCCCAATCTCGTTCGCCTTCTGTCTTGCCAAATCAAATGCTGGATCATCAAACATATCTGCAGGTCCTACAAGACGTCCTCTATTCAATTGGAACCCTAACCCAAGTACTCTAGGCGGGCCGTCAAACCTTGTACACTTTGCATCTCGTTGAGAAACTGGCATCAACGGTCCACGGTGACTTCCTCTCATCCAACCTGCCACAAGGTGGGGGAACGAAAACGGCTCCAATACTTCGCCAACCGCCGGCAATCCTTTCTGCGCTCTTACAACGGCTACAGGATCATCCTTCCCAACATATTTGTTTGCAATCAATGACAGACGTGTTGTCGAACAAGCAGCAGCAGGCAGACCATCGTGTCTGAAGATCTTTCGAATTACATAGCGTCCTGTAGTTCCGATAAGTGCCAGCAACTCATACATCTCATCTGGACACTTGAGTCTCACAACTCTGTTTTTATGAACATCCATAACCTCGAAAATGAAGCCTTGATGAACATTTGGATCTATTATTAATCCTGCTGTGTTGAATGGATCCGCAAAAATTCTAAACAAGGGAAGATTAAAAGCACCTGGCTCCGTTTTATCCATCATAAACACAACAACTGGATCACTTGCCCTTTCTTCAAATTCTAGTTCAGCTGCCCCTGGACCCATTCCTCTAACATTTCCAGAAAAGGCTTCACTGAGTATGTCTTGCCCTGCTCCGTAAAGCTGCATATCCTTGGCTTTGTCGGCGGCCTTAAGGAAGATGTTCCATGCCAATCCATGAACCCTATCGTTGTCCTCTCCATTTCTATGACTCATTATGAGTTCCAGATCGTCACCACAATTGGCAACATGGTAATCAATAATAGCACCCTCTTTTCTTCCATCTTCTAGCATTTTTCTTGCGATCTTCATTAGTTCGGGATGAACAACGTGGTGGCCACATAGTGATCCCACGTCCGCCTTTATTATAGAAATCGTAACTTTTCCAGCCATCTTGTTTCCTCCTATTTTCTTAAAACTGTGGTTTGCTCTACAATATCGAGATATAGTATTTTACTCTTATAAAACATCTACTATCTGGCATCCCGATAAGTGATCAGACAATACTCTTATAAGATTTATAAGATTTTAACTTCTATACTACTCAATCAATCATACCTTTGAGGGAGAATAAGTGAAAAGATTTCAAAGAGAATTAGGCTCAATAGTTTTACTTACTCTATTGGTATCTAACATACTTGCTGTGTCATCAATTGCTTTTGGAATCAGCCTAAACCAAGGAAACAATCTGCTCCTAGTGAACTCGAAGTTAGACTCGGTACTTAAAGACGCTCTGAGCTCAAAGGATGCCAACACGCCTACAAGAGTTATTATTACTTTAACGGATGGATCGGATTTTGATCTAGCCTCAGAGACCATCAAAGCCAGAATCGGCGACTCCTACAAAGAGCTTCACGAATATTCAATTATCTCTGCGGTGAGTGGAGAATTACCTTTAGGTAGAATTCCAGACATCGTCGAACTTCCGTTTGTCCAGAAGATATATCATGACCGTATCTACTGGATTCCCAAACCATCAGAGATGCTGGAAGCCGCCCAAATTCAGCAATTATATAGTACCGGTCTCGACGCTATTGGTGCTCCCTATGTGCATTCACAAGGATATCTCGGAGATGGGATAAGAATTGCCATACTTGATACAGGCATAAATAATACCCATCCGGACTTAGATGGTGGAAAAGTTGTTCTTGCTCGATCCTTTGCCACCGATGAAACAGAACAAACCGATCTAAACGGTCACGGAACTCACGTGGCAGGGACTGCTGCCGGAACAGGTGAGGCTTCAAGTCTTGCACATAAAGGTGTGGCTCCTAACGCTCTCCTAATAGATGCAAAATGCATTAATGGTGCAGGATTCGGGTATTCTTCGGATATAATCGCTGCAATCCAGTGGAGCGTTCTACCTACCGGTGTGGGGGGTGCCAGCGCCGATATTCTGAGTCTAAGCCTAGGCGGTGGATGGGCAGATCCTTATGATCCATTGTCTGTGGCGGTAGATAATGCTGTAGCGCAAGGTGTAGTAGTCGTTGTTGCTGCTGGAAACGGCGGACCATGGTATCAAAGTGGTAGTTCTCCTGGAGCGGCTAGGGGTGTGATAACTGTTGGTGCAACCGATCTTGACGATCAGATATCTTCTTTCAGCAGCAAGGGGCCAACTTTAGATAACCGAGTTGATCCCGATGTTGTTGCCCCTGGTGAAGATATCATCGCTCCACTGTCTCCTGACTCGATAATGGACATTGCTGCGACGTACTACGGTTTTGAAGGAGGACCCATACCTGGATCTGGAGGGGACTATCTTAGTCTAGGTGGTACGAGCATGGCTACTCCCCATGTGGCTGGGGCAGTCGCTCTCCTAATGCAAGCTTTTCCAAACCTAGTAAACAATCCTCACGCATTCCGTGCGGCCTTGATGAACACTGCTGATGAATTGTCCGGTTATGATCCCAATGTTCAAGGGGCAGGAAGAATAAATGTTTCGAGTGCACTTAGCTATTTGGATGTCCGCAATTCAACGGCAGCCGGCGGGAAAATACCAATCACCACAATTCTTCCAGATGAGATTCCCATTGAACCTTGGATTGTGAAATTCCCCGGAGACATGCTGTCAATCAATGTATCCTTCATTACTGGAAAGCCTGTTAACCTCGACGTAACAAACATAGGTACCGGCTCTGCCTCTCCATTCATTACCGTGGGAAATTCAACGTATCAAACCAACGGGACATGGTTACTGTTCGTGAATGATCTTGCTGAGATTGGAGTAAACATAACGTTGCCTTTTGATGCGACACCTGGAATCTATTCCGGAAGAATAGAAATTCTCAATGCAACTGACGGCGTCAGCTTACATAATATCTCCGTTTCATTTACCATAGAACTCCCAAGAGGTCGCGTATACTTTGAAAGACTGCACAACTATGACTTCGAAGACTCGCCATATTACAACTATCTCACGTTCATGCAAGAAATGGGCGATTATGGATATGATATAGACGTGAATGAGAAACTCATCACCTATGAAACCCTTATGAATTACGACATTCTCATGCTTCCAGATATTGAACTCAGTTTCACAGAATCTGAGGTAAACGCCATTCAGCAGTTTGTTAGTGAAGGCGGATCATTACTGGTACTCGGTTCTTACTATCCATTTGTTGCGGGAGAGGCTTTAAACAGACTTCTTACGCCCTATGGTATTCAATATAAAACCTCATACAGTGAAAGCATTCTGAGTGTTGAAGACTTGGGGATAACTCGACTTACTTCTGTGGACATAACTATCACAGACATTGACTCACATCCTATAACAACCGGAGTTAGCAGTTATACTTTGGGCTCTGGGTCGCCTTTGATCTCGTCACCTGCTCAAACCATTGCCAGATACCAAAATGATCCCGTTTTGGCGTATTACCAACATCCAAGCGGTGGAAGAGTTGCAGTCTTTGCCAATGAACTTGTATTCTACTATAATCTCATCGATGACTTAGATAACCTGCAGCTAGCGAAAAACACACTCGACTGGCTACTTGTCGAGCAATCGGTTCACGTCAGTGTAGCGGCCTCGTTAAACTACAATGCAAGCCCCTCTCAGTTACAGTTTGGAATATATGTTTCCCAAGCAAGTAGAGCTGGCGTTACAGGATTACTTAATAGCACCACGATCAACTGTACTGTCGTAAACAGCACTGTGAACTACGTTAATATAACAGAGATAGGTGGCGGTGTCTACAGTGGAAACTTTACCGCATCGGCTACTGGAGTATATACTGTAAATGTCAATGTATCCGTATCCAGCGTATTATACACTGGAACAACCTCGTTCCGAATTGTCTCGTCAATACCACAGATTGTAGGTATCGACCAAAGAAAAGGCGGAAGTAAGCCTGGCGATGTAGAATATCCTACATGGGTAGAACTACTGGAACTTGATTTTTACGGTATAGATGTCATATGCAGATTTGGAGAATATCTGGAGGTCAATGGAACAGTCAATAGTGCTGATAATGCGTCGATATACTTCACATCCTATCCTCAAAACTACTATGAACACACTCTCAGAAATATTACATACATATCAGCAAATATGTCAATTATTTCCTCTAAATGGAACTACACCATGACCCCGACAGATCCCGGATTCAGTGCAGGAACATATGTCTATATCGTTGAAGCCAGGAATCAAACCGAAGGGGTAAATCCAGATGCATTTGCAGTGGGATCCATTGTAGTGGTTAGTGTAGAACCCGAATTAGACGATAATACATCCAAGGTCGGGGGTGTGGCGATTCCAGATATGGAAATCTATGAACCCTTGTCGGTACCGATGGTTCAAGTTGGCTTAGGAACTTCCCTTTCAGTAGAAGCTGTCGGAACAGATAGAGAAGACAGCATAGCTGACTTGAAGGCGTTCGCATGGGTCATTGACATATCTGTGTACTACCTAACTGGCTCTCCATTCATTTATCAACAGTTAACTCTTGATGGATCAAGTTTCACAGGATCTCTTTCAGTCCCTTCATCGGGAGTGGTTTCAACCCCTTCTGGATCGTATAATTTGCAGAGCAACTGGGGATACGTGTTGCTATTAATAATAATTGACTCAGAAGGTGATTTCGATACTTCTGAAGAGATACTCTTCGTGGTCGGTGGAGGAGGCTTTGACTCCTTCTATATGATAATCATGGCTGTAATGTTCATGGTCATGATGTCAGCAATGTTGTTGTTCCAAAGAAGAGCTGCCAGAAGAAGAGCAACAGCTGCGCCGTATGGTCCAGAAATGGCTCAATATAGGCCCCCCGATGCGCCTTCGATTCCGCGATATTGTCCTTACTGTGGTTCACCAATAACACCTGGATCGTCTTTCTGTATGGATTGTGGAAGCTCATTACCAACAGAGGAAATGCCTGATGAAACAGGTGCTGAGCCAGAAGAAATATGAGCTTGGCTCGCCCTTGTTCCCCTCTTTTTTATCTTCTTCTACGCAAGAAGACTCCAGCCAAAAGGGTAAATATGAATTGCGCTGGGCTTAAATAGGATTTTTCGTAATGAATATTTGAATTGAGTTGAGGTAAACTCACCAACTCATGAGCATCGAGTTTCAGGGCAGGAACTGCCCGAAGGGCCTGTCAGACATGTCCCGTTGGGGAATGGATGAAGCAGGAAGCTCTGCCCGAAAGCGTGGGGTAGTTCACAGTTGTGAGATAAATGATTTGGAGAAAGAACCCCTATCCATAACGCCAAGCTAGGTATGTGAAGAAAGAAGTTTGCGATAATCTTTGCGGTTCATGTGCGTCAAAATGACCCCTCTACTCCTCTGATAGAACTTGCTGTATGTGGAGAGATTAAGAAATGCCTGAAATCTCATCTCCGATTATAGTTGTTAACTTCAAATGCTATATCGAATCTACTGGAAAGCGAGCCTTGAAATTAGCCCAGATTGCTGAAGAAGTTGGCCGAGAGACAGATGTATGTGTAGCTGTAGCTTCCCAATACTCAGATATATTTCCTATCGCCCATAATACCCGCACACCCGTCTTTGCTCAACATATATCCCCTATTGAACCTGGTGCACATACAGGCAGTATACTAGTGGAGGCCATAAAAGAGGCTGGTGCATCTGGTACTTTAATTAACCATTCAGAGAAGCAAATTCCTTTAGGGGATATAAAAAAAAGCATAGAATTGGCAAAAAGGAACGACCTTACCAGCGTCTGTTGTGCTCCTGATGTCGAGAAAGCAAAAGAGATAGCAAAATTCGGGCCAGATTTTGTTGCTTTTGAGGTTCCTGAGCTCATAGGCACAGGTAGAGCTATATCTAAAGAAAAACCAGACTCCGTAAAAGAGTTTGTCAAAATTGTTTCAATTACTAATCCAAACACGGTTCCTCTATGTGGTGCAGGTATTTCTACAGGCGAGGATGTAAAAACCGCTTTTGAACTTGGAACCAAAGGAGTCTTAGTAGCATCAGGTGTGGTAAAGGCAAAGAATCCACGTGAGATTCTCCTAGAAATGGTGAAAGCTTTTACTAAGTCATTCTAGGAAAAAACTTGCCTTCTCGCTTGTATGTCCTAAATAATGGGTTCGGTCTTAGAACCTTATTGGGGTCCTCGAAATAGTTTCTCTCGCTATCGCTATAAAATTGGCTCTGGTGCGGGAGCACTATCGAGGCACTACCAATCTTCTGTCCCAGTTTACCAGAGCTGGAGTCTCAGTAAACAGGCTCTTTCGTCCACATGATGGGGTTCTGAGTGGTGCGGTGCACTATACTCGGCCTCTGATGGAAAGCTCCCTGTGATAGCTGGGAGTAGTTTGCTCTTCGCTAAATCACAATAGCTGCAAGCAAGACCAAGAGAGATGCAAGTCCGAGAAGTGGGAGTGTTAAGGTTTTTGCTGCTTCGAGTGCTGTATCTACTGCTCCCTTATCAGTTGTTGCAGATTCTAATCCCCAAATCCTGACATCTCTCGCAATACCTTTCCTAAAGGAAACATACGCTTTCTTGGTTCGACCTTTAGCTTCCTGAAGTAGTTTAGAGGTTTTCTTTATTAATTGATAGTGCTTTGTTTTGCTTCCCAATACATTGTATCGCCCTATTATTGTGTGAACGGTGTGGGTATCGGTTGTCATTAGAATAGGCGTTACCCCTCCAACCATGAGAGATTCTAGAAGTTTCTCTCTAAATTCGTCGATCATGGAATTGGCATCATAAGCAACGTAGGCTATTTTTTCCCCTAAGACCTTTAACAAAAACAAACGAATACCTGCCTCTCCTATGCCATCATCCCACGTAAATTCGTCAAGATTGTCTGCGATGACAGCAAACTCTATCTCTCCCTGTTTGGCATCCAAAGCTTTCCTTACGCCTTCTTTGACAAGGCGGATTATTTCATATGAAATCTTACTTCCCGTATAGACTGTGGATTCACCACGTTTGAAATGGGTGTGAGCATCAACGATTATGGCTTCTTCGGCTCCTTCTCTTTTTGCTATTTCAGCCAATAAGACTCCAAATCCATAATTTATGTCTCCACAGTTCGAGAACAACTCCAAAATTATTAAAACATTTTTTCCAAAGCACTGGCAGTATATTTTCGCCTCCTCTCCTTCTACCATAATAACCTTTGATGCTTTTGCAATATAATTTGAATCTTCCATAAGATTAAGGGCAACTTCTCCTACTCTATCAATTTCATCCGGCGATGCGGGATTAAAACAGTGTGATGTAGGACTATGAGGAACCATTACTATTGAACGGTGTTTCTGATAAATAGGAATTGAAAGAAGATGTGGAAGCCTTGCTCCTCCTATGTAACCTATGGGACCTGGATGAAGAGCAGGAACACAGATAACACCACCTATGTTATTTTGGACTCTAAAAGCTAAAGTTCCTACCCACACGTCAGTTATTTCACCGACCTCTGGATCAATATCTGTGAACTGTTTAGGGTGTCCTAAGAGACTTGAAATAAGTATACGTCCTGCCTCCAATGATGAAATTCTGCCGCCCAGTATCTTAGGTTTGTCTAACACCAGCTCTATTAACACAAAAGCTACAGCAAAAACCCCAAATCCAATGATTCCTGATACTAAGGTAGCCAGCGGAAAATAGAACAAAAGATGCAGAAAGATCAGAGAGGTTAGGGGTTGACTTAGGCTTGAGACA
>JBHLPJ010000127.1:0-3970 GCA_048939565.1 Promethearchaeota archaeon | reverse complement strand
TCTCCTTTAAGGATCATAGGACCGGATAACGTCAAAGATTCGATTGATAGACTCCTCAAATGCGTCAACACACCGATTGAGGCGTTCAAATTTAGGTTTGATGTAGAAATTATGAAGTCTGGAGAAAAGCGCGGAGAATTATCCACACTTCGGACAATTCATAGCCCTGTCAACCTTGCGTACAGGATAGAAAGAAAAGGCGGAGTCTGCTATACTGGGGATACTGCGCCGTTTCAGAAGCTTGCAAGGTTTGCTGAGAGATGTACGATTCTAATTCACGAATGTTCATTTCCAGATGAATTGGCACAATTTGCCCATGAACATAAGCATTCTACACCAAAAGATGCGGCAACAGTTGCAAAGGATGCAGATGTTGATAGGTTGGTTCTGACTCACTGGTGGAAAGGAGAGAAAGGTATCGAAAAAAAACTTGTACAACAGGCACGCAAGATTTTTGATGGTAAGGTGATCCTGGCAAGAGATCTTCTTTCCGTCGATATCTAGGCAGACTTAAGAATTCCGGCATCCCTAAGCATAAGTTTATGGTCAAAAGCCAGATTCAGAGTGGTAAATTCTTCTGCTGTGAAGGTCTTTACCACCTTTGCGTCTGTTTCCGCGGCCAGAATGCCTTTGATTTCTTCGCACAAATAACATATCGAGATAACATGCCCCCGAGGATCTCGTGACGGATCTGAGTATACACCTACAAGGCTCTCTACCATAACATCCAGGCCTGTTTCCTCTTTTGCCTCTCTCACAGCGGCATTTTCAACAGTCTCGCCATACTCAACTATTCCTCCGGGAAGAGCCCATGAATCCTCAAATGGAGGAAACTTACGTTTGATCAAAACAATCTTGCCATCTTTTGTCTTGATTATTGTGTCAACAGCCAGAGTCGGTTGCTTCATCATTCTTTGATCCCCCACATTTACAGGTTGCAGGCCGGCCCCTTAGCTTACCACGCCATAGAATTTCTGATAAATATCCCCGCTCCTTAACGTTTTTAAGTCTCTCTTGTACAGGTCTGCTTTCAAATCAGCGCCCCGCGCTTTTACATATTCCTCTACAGTTGAACCGTATTTCAGCTGTATTTTGTCTCGATATAGCATGGAAAGCGTATTGAATGCACAGAAGGGGATAATTCTACCGTCTGGCGAAAGGTAGACGATATTACAGCGTTTAACTCGTTCAACATCATAGTTATAAAGATCCATAAAATGCATTATTCCAAGAAGTATGCATTTAGTGTGAAATGATCCCAGAGCGCTGTAATCATGCCTTAACAGAACATTTACGAGAATTCTCCAAAGTTTCAGGTATTTTGGTTTTCTTTTATTATCAATAAATCTTCTGAGATTCAGGAGTATCTTTAGAGAAGTGATAAGTCTGTTCTTTCCAGAGCTTATTTCATAGGCTTTCTCATTGGCGTATTCAACAAAGCCATCAACATCAACAAATCTTGTTATCGGTATTAGTTTACCATTATCTTTGAAAACGTATGTCGCAAGACCACAGGCAAAATGATTCGTGAGTTCAAACTGTGACCTTCCAGTTAGAGCCTCTACTAGGTGAGAAAGACCTGTCGTGGCTGGGCAAGTATACCAATCTTCTTTTGCAATCTGTCCATCGGTCTGCTCTTCTATCATTTTGATTACATCAGGAGACGTTATCCTGAGTTTTCCTCGCTCTCTCCGGGTAATTCTGCCTGTCAGAGAGACCGGTTGAAAATTCACGCCACGCACAATATCAATATTGTCGAAGGCTACGCGAACTATGTTGCCCAGATCATGATCATTTACACTTCTAATAACTGTTGGAACAAAAACAACACCCAAACCTGCTCTTCTGCAGTTTTGCACAGCGTAGGGTGCTTCCCAGTGATTTTTTGGATTGGTCTTGGGAGTAGTACCATCAAAACTCAAGTAGACGGTGTTTACACCAGCTTTTCTAATTCTTGAAGGAAACTTTGGACTTGTAGCAAGTTTTATGCCATCGGTGTTAAACTGAACATGGGTAACGCCTTCGCCCTTGACAAGTTTTATAATGTCGACTATGTCATCCCGCATAGCTGGCTCTCCGCCAGTAATCTGAAGGGCCTTGCCGGGAACAGGTCGGACTCTCGTGAAGTTTCGAACCATCTCCCTAATTTGATTTAAGCTCGGTTCGTAAACATATCCTGCCTTTTCTGCAAAGAAGAAGCAATACCAACAATTTAGATCGCATCGATTCGTAACCACAAGATTCCCCAAGGCAGGTCCACTCTGATGAATCCCACAATAACCGCAGCTTAATGGACACAATGGATTCTCTACTTTCAATTGGGGATTCAAGATGCGAGGACCATCGTGGGCATATTTCTTGGCCTTCTTATACATCTTGGACGAGCCCCAGTAGAGTTCCTCAATTTTTCCATGCTCGGGGCACTCACGGCGTATCCAGACCTTTCCATCTCGCTCAATAATTTCTGCAGGAAGAAGTCTTGGTTTCTCGTCTAGGAAGCATTCAGGACAGACTGATTGAGTCTCTGTCAAGATCTTTTCCTTTTTCTTCTCTTTCTTTTTTCTCCTCTTTTCGACCGCGACCAGCATAGCAGTCAACCCCGAATATCCTTCTTTTTCAAGTTATAAATAAGTATATATTATAAACGTTTTCCTACATTTCATACTATGATTTATGTGAGTCTCAGGATCAAAATCCATACCATAGCGAAAAAAAGTTAAGAAAGAAGCCAAATGAACAAACAGGGATAAAACTTGCGAAAAATGAAAATTCTCGTGGTTGGTTCAAACTCTCGACCGATCGCAGTCTCAGCCAAGAGAATGGGGTTAATGGTATATGTAGTAGACTATTGGGGGGATCAAGATCTCAGAAACGTCGCAGATGACTTTGAAGCAATCGCAACATATGGTCTTGGAGAGCACCCAACTGAATCTGAAGCCCCATTAAGCAGGAAACTGGTAGAGCTAGCTTTCAGGTTGTCCAAGAAACACAAGGACATTGACTATATCTTGGTCGATAGTGGTCTTGATGATTACCCAGATTTATGGAAGTCCTTGGGAGAAATAGCTCCGATTCTCGGGAATGAGCCAAGAGCAGTCCAGAAGGTAAGAGATAGAATTGGGTTCCTCAGACATGCCAGGAGGATTGGAATAGGTTCGCCGCCCACAGAGAGGATATCGGACATTGAAGATGCGGTTTCTGTGGCAAACAAGTTCCAATATCCGGTTATTTTGAGACCATATGCCACTTCGGGTGGATTTAGACTGAAGCTTGCAAAAGATGATAATGAACTCAAGAATGCATGGGAGGGCATCTCGATTGATCAAAGAGAATCTGCCTACATACAGAAATACGTAGATGGTAAGCTTGACGTAAGTGTTTCTCTTCTAGGTGACGGGGAGAAATGCGTATCGGTAACCGCCAATGAGCAACTAATAGGTCTGAAGGAACTGGGCGTTCGGGCACGTTTTAGCTATTGTGGAAACATTGTGCCTTTAGAGGCCGAGAAAGACATAATTACGTCCATCCTTCGAGCCTCATTGAGACTTGGAGAAGATTTCAGATTGGTCGGTTCAAACGGTTTTGATTTTGTAATTTCGCCAGAGGGAACTCCCATCATAATGGAATGCAATCCTCGTTTCCAGGGAACTCTTGAGTGTATCGAGGCTGTTTCAGGTTTGAATCTGGTTGAGGAACACATCAAGGCATGTTCAGGAGATCTTAGGACTGATCCGATCTTGATTAATGGGTGTGCAGTAAAATTGATATTATTTGCCAGACAGGCTGGCAGAGTTCCAGACTTAACAGAGATTGGGTATCTTGTAGATATACCCCCGTCTGATGCGATTGTTGAAAAGGGAGAGCCTATCTGTACCGTTCAATTGTGGGATAACACAAGAGATGTAGCAGCAAAGCGTGCCTATGAGATAGCAGAAAGAGTATATTCCATGCTGAAACCGATCGAATCCAC
>JBHLPJ010000026.1:9827-12774 GCA_048939565.1 Promethearchaeota archaeon | reverse complement strand
GGTCTGCAAGCCACAACATCCTATTGGACCTTGTATGGTCTCAGTGGAAGGTTCATCTAATATTCTGTACAGATATAACAAGCGAACCTAGCAAATCCTTGGAATGGGGTCTCCAATAGGCGGAGACAGTATCCTTCTTCCTCCAACGCTTGTCTCGATTACTACATCACGAAATTCTTTAGTAACCTCTCCAATTATGCGAGCTTCTCTGCCTCTTGCATCTTCTCTCAAAACGCTTAGGACTTCTTCTGCTTTCTGAGGTACTACTCCTATTACTGCTTTTCCTTCGTTTCCAATTTCCAGGGGGTCAATCCCCATCATTTCACAAGCAGCTCTGACCCCCTCTCTCATTGGAATCTGTTCTTCATATACTAAGATGCCGGCATGCGATTTCTCGCTCCACTCATTAAGTAGGTTGGATAACCCCCCTCGTGTCGGATCTTTCATACTAACTATGCCGCCAACTTCCAAAGCGCGAATAACCATTTTGTTTAATGGCGCTACATCAGAGACGATTCTGCTGCCAAAACCGTAACCCTCTCTAAAGGAGAGTAGAGCTACACCATGGTCTCCCATAGTTCCCGACACGATTATCTTATCCCCTTCTCTCAGGTTGGAATCAAGAATCCACCGTGCGTTAAATTCACGATGCTTCCTAACCTCCAGAATATTAGCATCTAGTGCTTCACTTCTTCTGCCAATTCCTGATGTATTTATTACGAACTTATCCAATCCGCCTTTCTCAATGACCTTTGTATCTCCAGTGATGATATTCACACCTGCCTCCTTGCATGAGTTCTGCATACTCTTGAGAATCCTCTCTAAATCACTCATTGGCAGGCCTTCTTCGATCACAAATCCTGCTGCAAGCGCAATTGGCTCACCACCGACCATAGAAATATCATTGACGGTGCCGGCGACAGACATACTTCCAATGTCTCCGCCAGGAAAGAAAAGCGGTTTTACTGTATGAGAATCCGATTTTAGTATAATCCCGTCAATAACAGCTGAATCGTCAAGAGCCTCTAAAGGAACCTCGGCCTTACTTCCGCCAAGATACTTTAGTATGTAGTTATTTATCAAATCCTGCATAACGGTGCCGCCTGCACCGTGTGCCATAGTTATTCGATTTACATCCAACTTGAGCACCACAAATCCTTCTTAATTTGATATTGCGAATTTCTGAATTCCTAGACCCATAATTTTAAATTAAATCTTTCCATTTAAATTAATAGTGAGTCTAATGCCGAATAGAAGATGTGGCAAACTCTTATTTCTTGCCTGTCTCTTCCTGATCTCATCGGTCCTAATAGTAAACTCATCAGCTTCTCCATCCATTGATCCTACCGATGGATACTCTTCACTACATGAAAAGAAGTACAGCATGACGTTCAGTCTGACTGTGACAAATGGCGGTCCTGGTGATGTCAATAATCTGAAAGTATGGATTTCGATCATTAGCAATTGGACAAGCACGTTTTCGCCTTATCTTCCCAATCTTCAGTACTCCAATATAACTTCCATAAGTCCCGAACCTAATGAAACACTGATAGACAGTAATGCAGGAAATGTTATAGCCTTTTATAACTTCTCTTCGCTAGCCGCCGGTAGATCTATCGCTGTTCAAATGAGTTATTCGATTCAGCTAATAGAAAGCCGTTGGTTAATTAATGAGGCCTCTGTTGGTACCTACAACCTGTCTGATCCGGTTTATCAAAAATACACACAACCCGACATAAATATCGAATCCGATGATTCTCTAATCATATCTAAAGCCAATGAAATAGTTGGATCTGAAACTAATCCCTACAGTAAGAGCAAATTGATCTACGAATGGGTTGCAAATAATCTTGCTTATACCGTTCAAGGGAATGAACGGGGTGCACTATGGGCCTTAACTAATCAGCAGGGTGATTGCTCAGAGTTTTCAGACCTCTTTATAGCGCTCTGTAGAGCTTCCGGAGTTCCCGCCAGAAAAATCATAGGCTGGGCTTTTGATCAGTTGTTGTACGCATCACAAGGCTCAAGCGAATCGTTTACCGATTTTCCTGGTCATGCTTGGGTGGAAGTACTAATACCCGGCTATGGTTGGGTCCCTGCGGATCCTACATGGGCTAATGCTGGATTCAACTACTGGGCATATATGGACACGGTTCATGTTGTTTGCATCCGAGGTCAAAATGTCACTGTGCCCAACAAACCTGAACCACTCATTGAGTTTAGCTCTCTTTACTACCAATACGAATACTCAGGAGGATCTCCATCAGTCACCGACTCATACACCTTTGACATCACAGTGGTTGAGCTGAATTCCTTCCTGATCATTCTTGACCTGCAGATTATGGCAATAACAATTGGCATAGTTGCAATGATTTCAATTGCTATTGCAGTGTTATCTAAACCCAAAAAAATCGTCGAAAATAGTTGGCACGGTACCAGCAATTTTGGTGACTATTGCGGTATCGTCTAAGTTCAAAAATGGACTAACAACTTCTTGTTTTTTCTTTTTTCTCGAAGTTATTCCTTGAAATAGCACAAAAAAAGGTTAATGGGCTTCCATCGTATCTAGTTATTTCAGAGGCTCCTTAGTTCTCTCTCGTACTTATCTCTCAACTCGAAGAATCTAGAAGGCGATATTGTCTTTTGTAGCAATTGCTTCTCAAGCAAAATAATCTTCTGCTTAATAATTGACGATGTCATTCTTTTGGTGACCGCAGGATTTACTGTTGGAGGGGAAATTATTTCTTCTTCAAGGTCTCTGATTTCGTCATCGTAGCCTCGCTTTCTTGAGTAATACCTATCGCTACTGATCTCCCCCAAGACAAGTTTTGCCTGAAGGGTTCTAACTTGCGACTTGAATTGGGCCATTTCTCTTCTTTTGGCCATTAATAGGGCTTCTCTAAACGTAGTCATTCTCTCCTCCTCCATTTCCTTTCTCTCTTCCTTA
>JBHLPJ010000026.1:0-9727 GCA_048939565.1 Promethearchaeota archaeon | reverse complement strand
ACTGGCTCAACTATTCTCTCTTCCTTAACTGGCTCAACTATTCTCTCTTCCTTAACTGGCTCAACTATTCTCTCTTCCTTAACTGGCTCAACTATTCTCTCTTCATTTGCTCCGAGATAGTAATTCGCTTCAGATACCAACGCAATTGCGATCTTTGCCCCTATACCAGATATCATTTGCAGTCTTTCAGGTCTAGCCTTGGCTAGAGCTTCAATATTGTAATAACCGGCCTTCACCAGTTTCTCAGCGGTTATGGAACCTATTCCTTTGAGTGTAGACAGTTGAGTCTTTTTGGTAACTATTGGGACTCCTTTATGTTCAGCCATGCCTCCTCCATCTCCTCTGTATTACTTCTTACAAACCTCTTATATGAGTCTTATGATTTTTATCATATTTATAATCTTTATGGTTGATAGAGACGTATTCACATCAAAAACCTTAATAACGACCGCTGCTTCTCAGATTACCCAGAGTACTTTACGAGGAGACTGATTGTGGGGAAGGTATCATTCAATGAGATGGCACTAAAGACAGCGAATCTAACAAAGAAGTTTGGTGACATTTTGGCAGTTGACAACCTCAATCTTGAGGTTCGTAAAGGTGAAACATTCGGGCTGCTGGGACCGAATGGCGCCGGAAAAACTACCACCATACGCATTTTAAACTGTATAATACGTCCGACTTATGGTAATGCTCTCGTGAATGGTATTAATATCTTAGAAAGACCCGATGATGTAAAGCAGATCTGTGGTCTTCTACCTGAAACGCCGGGTGTTTTCGAAAAACTGTCTGCCGAAGAATTTTTGGACTTCATAGGCGCCTTATACAAAGTACCTTTAGAGACCCGAAAAAACAGAATTGATGAATTGTTTGATCTTTTTGACCTGCAAAGTAGAAGGAATGATCTATTAGAGGGTTATAGTAGGGGGATGAAACAGAGAATATTGCTCGCAGCAACACTTGTTCATGATCCAGAAATCTTATTTCTAGACGAACCCACCAGCTTTCTAGATCCGCAAGCATCCAGAATGGTGAAGGACCTCATCAAAATGATGGCCGAAAAGGCAAAGAAAACCATGTTCATATGCACACACATACTTGAGATAGCTGAGGCAATTTGTGACAGAATCGGTATTATTGTGGAAGGAAGATTGATTACAACCGGTACGCCCAGAGAGCTCATGAAACGAACTGGCACATCAAGCTTGGAAAATGCTTTCATTGAGATTACGGGTGGAAAGATTCCCATTGACGAACTCCTCGCTTGGAGGGGGTAATCCTGTCTACGTGGCTAGTTATTGCAAAGAATGAAGTTCGTCTTTGGTCGAATAGATTTAGGAGGAATCGAAAAGCATTCTTTATTGGCTTAATCATCTTTCTTGGTATCTATGCTTTTTTCCTTGTCCCATGGTTGTACAATGCATTACTACCCGGACTCATAATAGAAATCTTAGTGATTTATGGTCCTCTTATTTCGCCAACAATTGCTTCCTTCATGTTCTTGATGTTTCTCGTACTCCTGATCTGGCCACTAAACCAAGCGCTTCAAGATGTTCGAGTAGGGCAAGTCGAGGTTATGATGGCCGCACCGATACGCCCACATCATATACTCTTTGGCAAATATGTAGGTAGATTACCGACTTACTTCATAGCTATAGCAGCAGTCGCACCATGGATTCTAGGTTTCTTTGTAACCGCCTTCAGCATTGATGTTCTCGGTCAAATGGTAATTCTTTTCTCGATTTGTTTATTATTTCTTTTGTCCACATGGATCGGTACTTTGGTTTCTTCATTGGCTGAATCAAGGTTGGCTCAAAGCCCAAGAGGACGCGATGTTGGTAGAGCAATACTTTTCATCGTACCAACAATATTTTTTATATTCCTCTATCTGGTATTTCCGATAGCGATCCAATCCCCTGAATTCTTGAGCGTGATAAAATTCTTTCCGAGTTCTTGGGCGACCAATGTAATATTGCATCAAATAGGGAGTATTTTTACCTTGGATTTGCTGCCTGCTCTAGGTAGTACTTTCAACATTATTTTTAACTTCGCACTCCTCGGAATTGTCGCTGTCTCAACTCTGATTTTGGGCTATCGCATTGCAGGCAGAGCATATTCTCTAGAACCTATGGCAATAGCAAAAGCCAAGATAGTTGGTGAAAAAAAAGTATTCGCGCTGGTTAGAAGGATTGTTCCTGGCTTTTTCGGTGAAATCGTAGCAGCGAATCTGAAAGGCTCTACAAGGAGGCTTGAGGTCCTCTCAAGATTAGGATATGTCATAATAATGTCTGTGGTTGTTACAATTATGGTCCCGCTTACTACTGGGGGTCTTGTTGCCGTGGAACCTGAATGGTTTATTTACATGATGAGTTTCGAATATTCAATTTTTCAAGCACTTATGTTCGGAGCATTTGTACTGTATTTTAACAAGGATACTATTTGGCTCTATCGAAAGGTTCCACGTGGTATCAGAACATTTGTCGCCGCGGTCTTTGTTCAAAATGCGCTGATACTTGTTCCTGTGGGTATGATATTGATGTTGGGCTTAGGATTAGTATTCAATTTTGGCATGTGGACTCTGCTAGGTATAGCCACTGTCGCTATATTCGCGCTCTATGCTCTGGGAATTTCAATTGGAGTAAATTGCATCTTCCCAACATTTGAAGAGAAGGGAGCGAAGGTAACGTTAATAATATTCGCTTCATTAGCGTTACTTTTGCCACCATTCATGGTACCGATCTTTCTCACTGTTCTTGGCATAGGTAGCTACTTACCTGTTATTGCAGGTCTGGCTCAATTGGGAATTGGTCTTCTTCTGTTCCCGTTCTGGATTGTACTTGAATTATGTATCCTCTATCTTGGTGTAAAGAAACTATATAGTCTGGAATAAGAAATCCAATCAGTCAACTATCCCGCATAGTATGGCTCACGGAGATCTATGGCCTTCAGGAAAAGCTCCTTTAATTCCTTATCGCTTGCATCTCCTCTTAGTGGAGAAAGAATATCGACCAAATTGTCGCTCCTCATAAGGCAGGGCTTAAGCTTCCCATCACTTGTGAGTCTTATTCTACGACAACCCATGCAGAACTCGCTATTATGCACAGGTTTGACCGTCTCCACCTCGCCACAAGGAGAAAGGAAATATTTCCTTCGTCTGTGAAAATTCCGTATTTTAATATCCTCTGATCTTCGAACCAGCTCTTCCTCCAGTTGCTGCAAATTAACATGATATTTCGAGAAAGATGCAGCTAGGGGCACAAATTCAATAACTTGAAGTATTATTCCTAGTTTTCCAGCAAAACCAATCATATCCCATACTTCATTATCGTTTATACCCTTCAGCAAAACCATATTCATTTTTATAGGAGTCAAATTAGCCTTTGCTGCGCTTTTTACCCCCTCTATCACGTGGTTTAGTCTTCCTCCTGTTATACGCGAAAACTTTTCCGGGTCAAGCGTATCTAGACTGATATTTACACGTTTGAGCCCTGCTTTCTTCAGTTTATCTGCAAAAATGGACAGCAGCGTACCATTGGTCGTCATGGAGACTTCTTCTATGTTTGGCAAGCCCGAAATTTGTCTAACTATCTCAGTTATGTCCTCTCTTAATAGTGGTTCTCCCCCAGTAATCTTTATGTTTTTAATTCCTATTTTTGAAGCTATTCTGGTAATTCTCGTTATCTCTTCTACAGACATCTCGTCGTTTCCAGCACCACTTTCTCCTTCCTTATGGCAATATATGCATTCTAAGTTGCATCGTTGTGTAATCGATATTCGCATGTTATCGACTACTCTTCCGTAAGAATCTGCAATCATAGTTGTTAGCCTCAAGTGATATTCCAGAAACTGTAAAACTACAACTACTAATAAGCTTATTCCGATTGACCAGCAGAACTAATACTCGATTTTGAGTAGTTACCTTTAAATAGGTAGGCAAAAGAAGGCTCATCGATCTAGAATGATGAGAACTATGCCCTTGAGAGAGACGCCGGCAACCTTGAGAATTGCTGGTGCTGCCCTATTCGCAGCCCTCTCTACGCTCCTGCAGTTTGTGCCCATATATGTAACTCCTTGGGGAATGGCCATAGATTTGGTCGCAGTTCCGTGGGTAATTTGCTATTTCGTTTTTGGTTTTGAATCCGCGCTAGTTTGTTCTCTGATAAGTCTGCCCACCGTGGGACTCGTTGGAGGAGGCGGCTTCGTAGGGGCAATAATGAAGTTTGTTGCAAGCGTATGGATGTTTGTAGTTCCAACCGCTCTCGTGTTAAGAATCCGGGAAGGACGTTATGCCATAATAAAACGAACTCTAGTGTTTATTCTAGTATCAATAGGAGCAATAGTAATACGGAATCTTGTAACTGTTTTATTCAATTTCTATTTTGCAATTCCAGTGTTTTTTGGGATAAGCATAGAAGAGGGAGCCAGTTGGGTTGTAGGTGTGTCTGAGGCATTCTTAACAGGGCTATTTGGAGAATTAGATTTGCTTTTGACCTTTGCTCTAATTATCACATTCTGGAATACCCTACAGGGGGCAATAGACCTGATTGTGTCATGGGTTTGTGCCCGTGTTTGGTTTGCCGTTTCTGCAGGATCAGCTCCTATTTCAAAAGAGCCCCAATCCGTGGACCCCTCTTCTAGGAATGAATTTCTAATACAAGAAATTGAACGGCAAAATAACGGCAGGGTCAGCTCTAGAGAGTCTAAAGCGTCTTTTGCATAATGATCATATAGTCCTCAAAGCCAAATCTCTGGTAAAGCTTTCTAGCCATCTTATTATTAACCCAAACTGTCAATCTTACGTGAGTAACATTTTTGGATTTAAGATATTGAAGACACCTTTCAATCAACTTTGTGGCAATCCCTCTACTCCTGAAATCAGAATGAACATAAATATCATAAATTGTTGCCCATGAATATCGTGTTCTAAGGCCTGTTCTTGTCTGGACAAAAAATATAATGTAACCAACAATCGTTTTCTCGATTTCTACAACAAGAACTTGATTCTTATCCTCAGCATAAGTTTCTGTTACAAATCTTCGCCAGTTTTTAACATTTGAATCATTAGACAATATATGGAGATCACTAGCAGAGGGATCCGACATAAATGTTTTCCACAGCTTTGCCACTTGTTTGAAGTCCTCTATCTTGAATGGGCGAATAATCAAAACCATCACCTCGAGATCCTGAATGGAACGCTCCGGGCCAGAATCCACTTCATTTTTCCAGAATACATTTTTTATTCTTGGAAAGTATATCTTCAATAGCTTTATTATTATTGTTTATTCCCAAAATACTAGATGAATGCTCATCTCCTAGCTTTTATTAGGAAACTTCCTGCCAACAAGATTAAAAGTCATAAAAGGAAGAAATAGATGATACATATCATTTTACAGGAGCGGGGGTAGCCAAGTGGTTTACGGCGCAGGCCTGCTAAGCCTGTGACCCTTGCGGGTCGCGCGGGTTCGAAACTCCTGTAGGACAGCGAAAATCCCGCCCCCCGCGCCACTAATTTTTCTGGGCTAGAAAAATACCCCACAAGTCCACGCAAAAATATTAGAACATATGTTCTAATAGAATCCTTTCCTATCATGGTAAAAGCTTAAAAGACCTCATGAGGCTTTATCAACTGGCAATGTCAATGACCTTGCTGTAAATTCCGGTATCTGCCTACCAATTGATTATTGAGGGGATCTCACAATAACGGAATAGGATTTGGACGAATTTAAAGAGAATCCAGAAGAGGAATGGGCAGACGAATCTGAAAATCAGGATTGGAACGGGGAATTATCGGAACGGGATCATGAGGATTAGACAAGGAAAGAGGTAGATGGTGAAAACCTCTAAGTACTCCACAGTTCTAAAACAATAGGGTGAGGAGAATAACCTTGGCAAGGACAGCAGTAATTTATAGCAAAGACTATTTGAAGCATGATTCTGGACGAAACCACCCTGAGCGAAAGGAAAGGTTAATCGCCATAATGAATGGTTTAGAAGAACGAGGTTTACTTGAAAATCCAAAGGTTAGGCTCATCATACCCACCTCGGCAACAGAAGAAGACCTTCTTTTGGTGCATCCTAGAGAATACGTTAATGAGATCAAAAGATTCAGCGAGCTTGGAGGGGGACCCCTTACTATGGACACTGCTGGGTCTAAGGATACCTTCGATGTAGCTCTTTTGGCAGTGGGGGGAGCTTTGAATGCTGCGGATCTTGTAATGAAAGGGGATGTAAGAAATGCCTTTGCTCTTATCAGACCTCCTGGACACCATGCCAGCAGTGCCATAGCACGTGGTTTCTGTTTTTTCAATAATATTGTTATATTGGGTGAGTATCTGCGGAAAAACCATGGCATGGAGCGAATTCTGTGTATTGACGTGGATACTCATCATGGCAACGGGACCCAAGACATCACCTACGATAAAGACTATTTTCTGTATCTGGGTTTGCATCAGGATGGACGTACACTCTATCCTGGAACCGGGTCCATCCATGAAATAGGGGTTGCAGAGGGAAGAGGTTACAATATCAACATTCCTTTTCCTCCAGGAACAGGTGATGAAACCTATCTTCATGCCCTAAAGGAGATACTTATCCCTCTTTCTGAACAGTATGAACCTCAAATAATACTCGTATCTTGGGGATTTGACACCCATGTTTATGACCACCTCGCTTCTCTAAATCTAACCAGTCAAGGGTATAGTAGGATTGCCGAAATACTCTTGGAGGTTGCAGATAAGCATAGCAATGGGAAGATGATTGCATTGCTCGAGGGGGGGTATAACCTAGATGCATTGTCTCGGGGCACTGCCAATGTGGTTTCAAAAATGGCAGGAATTGATGACGAGGTACAGGACAAAGTTGTCGAAGAGCCACCCTCGCTACGGGAGTATACTAAAAAGGTTTTGAAACAACTAAAACAAAACTTGAAAGACTTCTGGACATTCTAATTATGTCTCTCATCGTTGTTTTTTCAGTATCCTTAATCATCTCGATCCCCAGATACTGTCCTTCAAAAAGCAAAAAAGGGTGAAAATGTAAAGATCATTCAGGATTTGATTCTCCTTAAAGTATCTAGGGTGAGACATATGTTGGTTGGAATAGTTGGAAAGCCCAGTTCTGGAAAGAGTACTTTTCTGAATGCCGCATGTTTGACAACCTACAAAACCGCAGATTACCCGTTTACTACGATAGACCCCAATCCTGGAGTTGCCTATGTTCGAAAAGAATGTGTCTGTAAAGAATTAGGCGTAAAAGATCATCCCAGAAATTCTCTATGTGTTGATGGTGTTCGATTGATTCCAATAAATCTGCTAGATGTGGCTGGTTTGGTTCCAGATGCGTGGAAGGGCCGGGGCCTTGGAAATAAATTCTTAGACGATTTACGGAGGGCGGATGCTTTCATTCATGTTGTCGATGCGTCCGGTTCACTGGATGCAGAGGGGAAGCCTGTTGAACAAGGGTCACGAAATCCAATCGATGATGTCATGTTTCTGGATAGGGAGATTAACATGTGGCTTACTCAGATAATCAAAAGAGACTGGGGAAGACTCGCCAGGCGAGTCGAAGCGGAGAAAACACCCTTTGCTGAAACCCTTGCAGATCGACTTTCGGGGCTGAGCATAACTCGAACTCATATATTGCAGGCAGCTCGAAAAACGAAACTCAACCTGGAGAAACCATCAAAGTGGAGTGATGAAGACTTATACAAATTTGTAGATATGCTTAGACGAATCGCTAAGCCTACTTTGATTGCGGCAAACAAGATGGACAGACCAGCGGCCGAAGAAGGATTGAAGCGGTTGAAAGACATCGAGTATCCTATAGTGCCTACGTGTTCGCTTGCGGAGTATCATTTGAGAAAACTTGCAGAAGGAGGAATTGTCAAATATCGACCGGGCGATCATGGTTTTGAAATGATCGCTGCGGATAAACTACCTGAAAAGGACAGAACTGTTTTGGAACGCATCAAATCAAATATATTCGGGAGGTACGAATCTACAGGAGTTCAAGAGGCAATAGATAAAACCGTTTTTGAATTATTGGGACTTATTGTAGTATATCCCGTTGAAGATGCGGCCAAGTTTTGTGATCACGAGCAAAAGGTATTGCCTGATTCCCTTCTGGTGCCTAGGGGAATAAATGCCCGCGAACTTGCATATAAGATTCACACAGATTTGGGAGAGACATTCATTCATGCAGTTGATGCAAGAACCAAACAAAGACTCAGCGAAAATTATGAACTCAAGGATGGAGACATAATTAAAGTGGTTAGCGCCAAAGCCTTGAAATAGAGGCGGCTCTGTGAGAGTATCAAATCATATTGGTGAGTCTTCTCAACACCTCTTCGTCTGTCAGGCAATTGGCGGGGGGATCTGTTACTCTTTTGAGTTTTTTCGTCGTCATATCCATTCCTATGACGGTTCCCTCGGCTTCTATTCCTGTTATCGCAACAGGGATTATCACGTCTGCATGTTTGGCTGACAACGTGTTATTGGGATCTATGACAATTAGAGGAATGTCCATAAGACTCTTGACCATTTGATGCGGAAGGTTTCCCAGAGGATCTGAACCCACGACTAACGCTGCATCACAAATTCTCTTGGATAAGACATCTGTAACGGTTACGTGAGCTACTGGTTTCTTGGAGAAATCAGCACCGTAAGGAAATCCGGTGAGCTCTTTCATATTGTTTATGATCCCCATCATATTCATGTGGCCTATCATTGGCATCAAAACAAATCGTTTTCCGTTCTTATTCAATTGTGATGTGAGTCTTACGAGAGATCTTATTGTATCCTCTCCTCCAACTTGAAGAACGCCTAGTCCCATGAAGATTACACCATACTGAGCAGATCTAATCATATTGGCAAATCCCTTCACATTCTCTGGGTCTGCTCCTCCTAGGTTTTTGGGCAAATCATTGCCAGATAAATACCCGGAGAGCCCCTCTATGAGCTTTAGATCCCCATCTGGACTCACCTGGATAAAGATATTGGCGGTTTTTGCTGTTCTCGTTTTTCTAACGTCTACTAAGATGATGTTTCTGCTTTCTCTTCCACTCTGTGTCAGCCTACCTCTAGGAAAAGCTGTATACCTACTCAGATGTCTGCTATGAGAATCTGCTGGATTACTACCCCAATAGACTATAAGATCTGCTTCATCAAGAATCTCATTCAAGGTCGGGGGATCGAATCCTTTCCCAAGCTCTTCTTCAATTATCTTTAGGGAAAAACCGTGACATATACTTGCGGTCCCGTCTATGACTCCACCCAGCTTTTCTGCAAGTTTAATGCCCATCATTTGGGCCTCGCAAGAAGACGTACCCCATCCATACATAAACGGCTTTTTTGCGTTATAGAGAATTTCAACAGCGGCTTTCAAAGCCCTGTCGAGACTCACAGGCTTGAATCTGCTTTTGTCCTTTAATGATGGTCGGCGAATCCTATTCCTGCCTCTAACGCTCTTGAAGAGCTCTGCACCTCTAAGACATGTACCATATGTATGAATAATCTTTCCTTTTTTGACTGTAGCGATAATATCGTCACACAAGAGGCCACAGCCTGCACAAATAACATCTTCAATAATTTTCACGTCTTTTGTATCCAGCTCTGCTCACCTCAAAATCTTGATTGCCTCGGTGAAGCAATATACCTCGCAGACTCTGCATAATGTTATGGGCGGCTCATAACGGCGGCATCTAGATAGGTTGGCAATTATTGCCTTTCCA